>JAZBOI010000097.1:0-8437 GCA_036351095.1 Bacteroidales bacterium
CTAATAATTATTTCCGGCATCCCTGCTTTCTCTGTTCCCTTAATTCCTTCATATTCAAGGTCGCTACCATCTTTGATATGTATCTTCGTCCTGAATATGTCATCACCGATATCCAGGTCGGCATATTTAATTTCTGCCTTAAGCCTGCAGTCCATATTGAACGCCACCCCGAGCCTTATATCCATGTATCTTCCATCTGCCTGGAATTTACGGAATTCCCTTCCAAGCCTGTCAACAGATATATTATCTTCGTAGGCACTTTTTACATCCAGGACATCAGTCAGATTCCCTAGCCTGTATTCAGCATATTTTGTTTCCTGTATGACCAGGGAAAGAGCTGAAGCTGATATCATGCCTCCCTCATAAAATGAAATTATTTCAATGTTTCCGGCATCATCAAAATCGTAATCCGAATATTTTGCTTCTATCCGTGCATTCTTTATTCCTTCTGCCTCGAATTTACATTCATAATTATCGGCTACCAGGCTGCCGGTTTGCCCTGCCGTAAATTCGCTGTACTTGGCTATGAGCTTTATGTCGCCACAATCACCCATGTCAAATTCATCGTCATAACTGTCAATGTCAAGGATACCTGCATTACCGGATTCTATTTCAGAGTACTTGCTAATTATTTTCAAGTCACCGGCATCACCGGTTTTGAGTTCACAATTATATAGGTCGGCATCAACATCTTTCATTCCAGTGAATGATATATCGCTGTATTTAGCAGCAATAGATGCACCGGCGGCCACTGACCCTCCGTAAATATCATCGTTATACAGGTCCATCTTCAATTCTCCACCAATATCATCAATGTTTATCTCTGAATATTTAGAGTCCAGCTCCAGGCTGGCATCCCGTGGTATCCATGCAATGCATTCCATCTTAAATTTTTTATACCTCATGGTTTTCAGTCCCTCCAGCACCATGGTCGATACTCCCATGATGTTGTTCCTGCTTTTCCAGAATTTGGAATTGATATATGTTCTCCGGTCAGTACTTTCAAAATCCAGGTCGCCTATATAAGCATCAAACTCTGAAGCATCATCGCGATCCCTGAATTCAGCATTTATGATCATGTGAAACTCTATTTCTGGCTTGTCCCATGTGTGGATCTGCATATCGGTATCATAATTTGCAAGTATTACCCTGCTATCCGCATCAACCCTGTATTTCCATTTATAGGTTTTATCTATAACCTGTCCCTTTGCATTCTGAAGTCCGGGCAGGAGTATAAGGCAAAGGCCCAGGCTAAAGAGCAATATTTTCCTTGTTTTCATATTTCTGAGTTTTATTGGTTTCAAGTATAATCAGTTCCAGTATCTTTATTTTCTTTTCGTAGGTATCGAATATGGTGTTGACGATCTTTTCATTATATCCGTTCTCATTCAGGTCATCCATCACCGTGTCATAAATTGTATCGAGCCTGCCAAGTTCTTCTATCAGCTCACTCACTATAATATTATCTATTTCATCGAATGATCCTATCTCCTGTTTCTTGTAGCTTATAAGCTTCTTATAGTTTCTTTCTTTTTGTGCCAGCTCACTGTCAATGCTTGCAAGAGTAATATCCCTGCCTGAGCCTATATTCCCAATAATGTCATTTATTACATAGCCCGCAAGCAATGCAATAAGCATGAGGGCAGCAAGGTTCCTCAGCCGAAGCAGTATAAGCTTGCCACGGGCCTTGCCCTCTCCGGTCCCTTTATCCTGTCGGCTCTTTTGTATCCCCTTCCAGATTGAAGTATCATCCGGTATTTCAACATCAAGGCTTTTCCTGTTCTTTTTAAGATATTTTTCCAGTTCAGTTGACATATATCTTATGTTTTAATTTCTCATTAAGAAGACCAAGGGCTCTCCTGTACTGTGTCTTGCTGGTTGATATTGTTATATCAAGCATTTCAGCTATCTCCCTGTGCTTATAGCCTTCCAGGGAGTGGAGCACCAGGACTGCACGGCACCCGGATGGAAGCTCCTTTATTGCCCGGTGAACAACTACGGGATCTGTCGTGCTGTCTATCATGTCTGTATCCTCATCATTTCCCAGGCTGTATTCCTCAATATCCTCAAAGATCATCCTGTCCTTGCGTATATGTGAGATGCAGTTATTTATCACTATCCTTTTAAGCCAGCTGCCAAGGGCCCTTTCACTGTTTAGTTCGCCAAGCCTGGTGAAGGCCGTGATGAAGGATTCCTGCAGTATATCTTCGGCATCCATCTTATTGTTCAATATCCTTATGGCAATATTATACATGGCCCTGGAATATTTTTTATAAAGAATAAACTGGGCCTGAATGTCGCCATCCATACACTTTTCTATTATCTTCCCCGTATGATCTCCGGTCTTATCCATAAGCTTTCAAGTGAGAGACGCAGTTTTATCCGGAAGGTTGTAAAAAATATTGTAAAAATTTGTCAGCCTGTAAAAGTATCACGTACGCGTTCCAGTGCTGTACCTGTACCGAGAATATTCAGGATATCCCCTTTTCTGAGGTAGGTATCACCCTTCGGGACAAAGAGTTCATTATCTCTTTTTACCATTATCAGTATTGCATCTTTGTGAAAGGAGATATTTTTCAGCTGTTGCCCGTCCCTTGAAGGTTTTGTTACTGTGACTTCTTCAACGGTGAAATGCTCAAAGCTTTCCACCAGGGAATGGTAGGTTGTTGGTCGTATGATAAGGTTTTCGATAGTGGTTGCAAGAACCCTTGTGGCATCAACAGGCTCAACATCAATGTGCTTCAGTTTTCTTTCCGTTTTAAGGCTGCTGGCCATTGATATAATCCTCTCATGCTGAAATTCTCTCCTTAGCATGTCACAGATTTTTATGTTTGTACTTTCAGTTCCGGTATCGACGAATACCCAGTTATTTGGGTCAATTTTTATCTCCCTGTATGAATCAGGATCAATTCCATCCGACAGTAATGAGCAGAATCCCTTTGACAGAAGTTCTTTATACCTTTTTGGATCATTTTCGATTATTACCGAAACTTTCTCGTGCATGTTCAGGCGGCGGGCCAGCAAAACCCCTTTACTGCTGCCTCCAACGATTACCGTCCTTTCGGCCGGTGTTTCTATTTTGTTGTTCAGAAGGTTATACAGGATGGGGGAAAGGATACAGGAAATAACCGCCATAATAATAAACACTGCATTTATGCCCGGTGAAATGACTCCAAGCTCAAGGCCTATAGCAGCCGCTGCGATAATAAGGCTGAGACGGGTGGAGAGCAGCACTCCCCCGGAAAGGGCTTTTCTCAACCCGAACTGTTTAGCCCAGATCAAGGAGGGAAGCACTTTAATGGCGTACATTAACACCAGGATTACAATAAGTACCGGGAAGAGCGACGACTCAAATTCTTTCAGCGCAGCGGGTTCAAATTTAACTCCTACCATTATGAAGAAGATAGGGATAAAAAAGCCATAGCCCATTCCGTCAAGCTTTACCATCAGAAGTGAACGCTCCCTGTGAAGAAAAGCGGACAGGAGGATACCACTCAGGAAAGCTCCCAACAGTACTACTTCAGAGCTTATGAACTGGCTGATAACCACAAAAACGAATATCAGCAGGGCTGTTCCCCTGATACTGAGCTGGGAGGCTGCATGTGAAAACTGGAAGGATATCTTTTTTAACAGGCGTAAATGCCTGAAACGGTTCCCTACCCTGTACATAAGGTAAAACAAAGCAAAGATGAGGAGGATGAATAGTATCTCAAACCTGAAGCCGTTTTTCAGGATATAGGCCGTAAAGGTGAACAGAACAATACTGAGTATATCAGCAATGGCTGCTGATGTAACTATCATCTGCCCGTAACGGCCGCCTGTCTCTCCCCTGTTTTTCAGGACAGGAAGGATTATTCCCACCGAGGTTGTTACCATAATAAGGGCAAAGTACCAGGTATTACTTACACCTACCATGGGTGACACCCCCGCAGATCCTGCATATGAAATGGCAAGGCAAATAATAAAATATATTGTGGCCATCAATAGGGGGTTGTGCCCAATGATCTTCCTGTTTAGTTTCCTGCGTGGAAAGGATCCCACAATATGGTCCATATTAATCTCAAGGCCACTGAGAAACATAAGGAAGATAAAGCCGGTGAGGGCAAGGAACTCGAGGATTTTAATACTTATATCATCTGCACCTGCAAGAATATACCTGCCTGCAAAATAACCAAATACAATTTCCAGTACCACCGAGGGGACCTTCTTTAACCTGAGCAGGGATATTATCATTGGAACAATCCACGCAACGGCAAGAACAACCAATAAGGGCCAGTAGTCAAAATTAAGCGATATGCTGAGGAAATGTGTCATTCAAAGACCTAAGTTAAGTAATATATTAGTTTTAAATGACCCGGGACTTTCATTTTTGGATATACTGCCTGTAAAACACTATGTGAAAAATTGCCCTGGATAATATCCATTTTTGATTATATTGCCTGTATAACATACGTGAAAAGCTGTCCATAATACTATCTTTTAATATGTTTGCTTAAAATAAAAAGTAAAACCATTAATTATGAATATGAAAAAGACCTTCTTTGTATTGTTTCTGATCCTGCCGGCTATGCTGGCCGGGCAGAAGAAAGCACTGGATCATTCAGTTTACGATGGCTGGAAGAGCCTGAGCAGCACGCAGATAACTGCTGACGGCAATTTTATCTCCTACGAGATCAACCCCCAGGAGGGTGATGGCACATTATACCTGTATAACAGGAAGAGTGAGGCCAAAGACCAGGTTGAGAGAGGTGATAATGCCTCCTTCTCACCTGAAGGAAATTATTTTGTCTACCGGGTAGTGCCTCCATACAGTGAGACCAGGCAGGCAAAAAAAGATAAGAAGAAGCCGGATGAAATGCCAAAGAATAACCTTGGCATAAAAATTCCTGGAAGCGATGAAACGACCCTCATCGAAAGGGTGAAGTCGTTCAAACTCCCGGAAGATGAGGGGAACTGGATGGCTTACCTGATGGAAAAACCGCTTCCGGAAAAGAAAGAAAAAGACGAGGCAGGCGAGGAAGAGAAGGAAGAAGGCAAAGCGGAAGCACCTGCAAGAGGCAGGCGCGGGGGTGGCAATAACGGTGCTGAAGGAACTGAACTGGTCATACTGAACCCGCTTGATAAGGCAGTATACAGTTTTAATGATGTTGTTGAGTACGAGATAGCCGCACTGGGAACAGCCGTTTCATACGTGCAGGTTAAAACAGATACCACTAAAGTGGAAAACTATACTGTTTCAGTTTTTGATATAAAAAAGCAGGAGAGCAGTGAAATATTCAATGGGGATGGCAAGCTGAAAAACCTGACCCTGTACAAAGACGGCAGCATGCTGTCTTTCATCTACACCTCCGATACATCTGATGTTAAAATATATGATCTTTACCTGTGGGACGGCAATGAGTGTTCCATGATAGTTGATGAGGTCACCGGCGGAATGGCTGAAGGGTGGTCAGTGAGCGAGAACGGGCGACTGGCATTCTCGGATTCGGGTGAGAGACTGTTTTTCGGAACGGCGGAAAAACCCGTTGAAGAACCTGAAGATACATTGCTGGCTGAAGAGAAATATAAGCTGGATATATGGAGCTGGCATGACCCCCTGTTGCAGCCGCAGCAGAAAGTGCAATTACAGCGCGAGAAAAACAGGTCGTATGAGGCAGTTTACCATATCGGTAAATCAAGGATGGTACAGCTCGCCAATGAAGATATTCCTTCGCTAAGGTTCTTCAATGAGAGGGATGGTGATATTGTGATAGGTGTTTCAGATCTGAAATACAGGAAACTTTCATCATGGGATGCCAACCGTTACAGCGATTATTACCTTATTGATATAAATACGGGAACGAGTGAGCTTATACTTGAAAAGGCCCCTTCATCAGTGGAATTTTCACCCTCGGGTGAGAATATGCTGTTCTGGTGCATTAAAAGCAAAAGCTGGAAGTCAAGAAAAACGGCCGGGGGTGAAGTTAGTGACCTGACAGCCGGACTGGATGTTATGTTTCATAATGAACTGCATGATTCACCGAGTGAACCCAGGCCCTATGGCGTAATAGACAGGTGGATAGAAGATGAGGAATATGTACTTATCTATGACCGCTACGACATCTGGAAGTTCGATCCACGCGGGGAAGAAGAAGCGGTAATGATCACCAATGGTTTCGGCCGGAAAAATAAAATCAACCTGAGGTATACCGATCTGACAGCCAGGGGTGGTTTCAGGGGTTTTGGCGGAGGTGGTGAGGATAAGGAATATCTAGAGCCGAAAGAAACCATTTACCTGACAGCCTTCAATGAAGAGAACAAGGAGAGCGGCCTTTTTACAGCAAGGCTTAACCGCAGCAATGACCCGGAAAAGATCATTATGCAGCCCTGCGCCTTCAGGTCTTTCACAAAAGCGGAAGATGAAGATGTTATAATTTTCCAGAAGGAGACTGTCGAGGAATACCCCGATCTTTATGTCAGTGATCTAAGCTTCAATGACCCGCTTAAGATCTCAGAGACCAACCCGCAGCAGGATGAGTATATCTGGGGTACTTCAGAACTTGTTGAATGGAAATCATTTGACGGGCAGATCTTACAGGGTATATTATATAAGCCGGAAAACTTCGATCCTTCAAAGAAATATCCCATGATAGTATATTTCTATGAAAGGAGCAGTGACGGGCTGTACAGGCATATTACTCCTGCACCAAGTGCATCTACGATAAACAGGATCTATGCAGTAAGCAACGGCTACCTGGTTTTTGTGCCCGATATACCTTATGTTGAGGGATACCCGGGGCATAGTTGCTACAATGCGGTGGTTAGCGGGACATATGCACTGCTTGAGAGGCATGATTATATTGACAGGACCAGGCTGGGACTCGACGGTCAGAGCTGGGGTGGCTACCAGATAGCCTACCTTATAACCGAAACAGACCTTTTTGCTGCTGCTTTCTCAGGTGCCCCGGTAAGTAATATGACAAGTGCCTATGGTGGTATACGCTGGGCCTCGGGTATGAGCAGGATGTTCCAGTATGAAGAGACGCAGAGCCGTATAGGTGGCACTTTATGGGAGAAGCCAATACACTATATTGAAAACTCACCGATTTTCTTTGTACCCAAAATAAATACCCCTGTCCTGATAATGCATAATGATGATGACGGGGCAGTGCCATGGTACCAGGGTATTGAATTTTTTGTTGCCCTGCGCAGGCTGGAGAAGCCGGCATGGATGCTGACCTATAATGACGAGGCGCATAACCTGATGAAGAGACCCAACAGGAAGGACCTGTCAGTTAGGAAAATGCAGTTCTTTGATCATTACCTGCAGGATGCCCCTATGCCTTACTGGATGAAAGAAGGTATCTCCCAGGAGGAGAAGGGCAAGAAGGATGGTTATGAACTGATGAAATAAGAGAGTCACGGTCTTCGCCGGAGGTAGCGGCTTCAGGAACCGGAGCCGGCCTCCGCCGGAGATCCTGATTCTTGAAAGGGGACAGGCCTCCGCCGGAAAGGCGGGGGCTTATCTTTTAACCCTTTTCCTGCTCTTTGAGCCGGAACGGTAATTGGTTTTGCCACGTGGTTGAGCTTTCCTTTTGCCGGACGGGCTCTTACTCTTAGCCTGGCCGTTTTTAATCTCAACATGCACGCTCTGGTCTTCATAGACAGCCCTGTCGAAGACCTCCAGCAGTTTTTGATCGTAGGCGCGGTCAATCTCGAAGAATGAAAAATTGCGCTGAACGTCTATTTTCCCTATGGCAATATCTCTTTTACCCATGGCCTCATTTATAAGTCCGATAAGGTTTGAAGGATTCATTCCTTTTTTGGAGCCTATATTTATATAGATATTGGCAAATTCTTTATTCCCGTTGCGCTTCCTCTTCTCAGAGGCGTTCTTATCAGGTTCTATATTCAGGTTGGGAGCATTTTTGTAATACTCAAGGAAGCGGTTGAATTCAACCGAAACAAAATGTTTGATAAGTTCCTCCCTGCTGAGCCATTCCAGTTTTTTATAGATATCCGGCATGAAAGACTCTATTTTGGATTCATCCACTTCAACATTTTCAACCTTGTCAATGAGGTTAAAGAGTCTTTTTTCACAAATTTCCCTTCCCCCCGGGATCATTTTGTGAATGAATTTTTTCCCAATCAGGTTCTCCAGCTCCCTTATGCGCCTGCCTTCGCGTGAATGGCTGATGGTGATCGATATACCTGATTTGCCTGCCCTCCCGGTACGGCCACTCCTGTGAAGGTATACTTCCGGGTCATCGGGAAGGTTATAATTGATGATGTGTGTAAGCTCATTGACATCCAGGCCCCTGGCTGCAACATCAGTTGCTATCAAAAGCTGCAGGCTCCTGTTCCTGAAGCGCTGCATTACATGGTCGCGTTGTGCCTGCGACAGTTCACCATGCAGTGCATCGGCATTATAGCCGTCCTGTATAAGTTTGTCGGCCAC
>JAZBOI010000098.1:0-5029 GCA_036351095.1 Bacteroidales bacterium
AATTATGCAAAAGATTATTTCCGGGCAACAAATTATGACAAATGACAGACTGGTGGTGATGAATCAATGATGTTCAAAGACAGAAGTATTTTACAGGGCAGTTTTCTTATCTTCTTTAACAGGACCTGTTATATCTTACATTTCTTCAAGCATGCTAAAATCCATGGGGATGGTAAGGGTCACCCTGGTACCGCAGGGATTTCCTTTATCATCATACAGGTCATCTATTGCGAGTCGCATCTTTTTCCTGTTATTCCTGTTAAGCAGCTTTATGAGTTCATTTGTGATTTCAAGGCCTTTACCGGTTCCGCTTCTTGCTTTTCCTTTCCTCGCTTCCCTGCCTACACCATCATCAGTTATGGTAATTGAATGCTCATTATTGCTTTCGGTTGTGATGATTATCTTCCCTCCTCCAGGTTTTGGCTCTATACCCCAGTGGATGGCATTTTCAACGAAATTGTGTACCAGCATCCTGGGAACATGTATTTTGAGTATTTCCGGGGAACTGACATTTATTTCATATTGAAGCCTTTCTTCCATGATAAGTTTTTGCATATCACAGTAATCCCGTATAAAATCCAGCTCCTGCTCCATTGGCCTTACATAATCTTCCTCTGTAACTATCCTTCTGAGCAGGGTGGAAAACTTCAGAAGGTAGGTATTTGCTTCTTCCTTTTCACCTGTTTCGATGAAGAATGCAATAGATGAAAGGACGTTGAATATAAAATGAGGGTCAAACTGCTGAACGAACCTTCCCATCCGGAGCCTGTAATATTCCCTCACTTTTCTCATCTCCTGGTCTTTCTTCTTCCTGTGTCTCGACGAGATGATGTAACCTGCCAGGATGCTGGCAATAATCACCATTACAGCTATAGCAATTGAAAAAATATCTGTCTGCCAGAAGGCAGGTACAATATTAACTGTCAGTCTTACAGGTTGTTCGATCCATGTTTCATTATTGCATCCTGCCCTGAATTTTATTAGATGTTTGCCTTTCTTCAATGTAGGCAATATTATAGTGTTGGACCGGGTTGGGGCCGACCAGGCCTGTTTTTTACCGTCAATCATATAGCTGTAGACTAATCCCGCGGGATCATCCGTGCATATGCCTGACAGCCTGATCCTGATGTTATTTTCATTATGGGGTAAATTAACCTGCCTGATGGTATCACGATCATAGGGGTTAAAATCGATCTTCTTTACCCAGTCAAGCTTATCTGACAGTATATCTATACCTGAAATATAGAGCAGCGGTTGTTTTGTTTTTTCCTGGTGTTCATGGAGATCAAATTCTATAAGCCTGTCATTACCCAGTATCCACAGGTGCCCATTGCGGTCAGTTATTGCCCCGTTTTGTATGCAGCCCGAGCTGACAAAGCCATTGGAATGGTCATATTTTTTATAAGAGAAATATTCTCCCTTCCTGCCTGCTGTTTCGAGCACTACCAGGTCACTTGTCCTGCCTGCCACTATCCGCTTATCATCGAGTATCCTGATGAATTTCACGTGTTTGTTTTCTTCTGACGGCAGTGCCTCTTCCATGATCCCTTCCCCCGGACTAAAACGGAACAGGCCGTTATTTCCGCCCATCCACACCATACCTTCATTGTCGGTGGCACATGCCATACCATAAATTAATTTGTTGACACTGTCGGGTAATTCAGTGAAGTCCTTACCATTGAAACTGTAAACTGATTTTTCCGTAACAAGCCAGTACAATCCATCCTTATCCCGGCATATAGACCTTATATAGCCAATCCTTGAAATGGCTGATTCAGGGAAGCGATTAATACTGTCCCTTCTTACAACTATTAGGCCTTCCTCAGCTCCCATCAGGATATCCCCGCTTAAGGTGTCTTCATAAATATACTCCACCTGTCCTTCAACTATGTTGAGCTTTTTCATCTTCCTGCCATCCCATTCCATTATACCATTCCAGGTAGTGAACCATATCCTGCCGTCCGATAAGCGGCGGCTTCCCAGGGAGAAGGGTATTTTTTCACTATTCAGTAAAGCGGTCATATCGATAATTTCCCGGCCGTTATATTTCTTTAAAAGACCGCCAAGTGAGCCCAGCCAGATATCACCCTTATTATCTTCAACGATAGTCCATGTGTCCGGGGGCAGCCCTTCACTGATGCCCAGGCTTCTGAATTTCTTTGACAGCAGCCGGTACAGCCCGTTTTCAGATCCTATCCAGACAGTCCCGAAGCTGTCTTCGTAAATATCCAATACAACACCATAGGTCCATCTTAAAGAAAAGCTGCTCTTAAAGTCTGTTATGCTTATACTGTCTCCTGATTGACCGCTGAAGTACAGGGCATTGATAAATTCATGCCCGCTGTTTTTAAGCTTTAATCTGTTAAAGGTATTATCCTTCAAAAGGAATAAATCCCCCTCATCTGTTTTTATAATTATATTTTCGCCATGCCTGTTAAGTGATACCACTTTTTCTGAAATTACCTGCTTCAGACTGTTTCCTCCATTCCATTCATAAACAGTATTGTCGATCAATATTAATAACTGCTTTTCAGGCCCACGGTAAACCATGGTCATGGTTTTATTATCTTCAAAATACTCATTGTTAAAAGGGATGGTAGTGTAAGTGCTGTCATTAAACATTACAAACAGGTGTTTCCCCGAACTGTCAGTTGCCGGCATCCAAAAAGAGCCGCTGTTATCTTTTGATAAGAATATTTCGGAAAAACTTATAATGGATTCTTCACCTTCGGTAAAATATGGAACAAAACCTTTCCCGTCATATTTAGCCAGGCCCCTGCTTGTTAGTATCCATATATTGCCTTTATTGTCTTCAGAAATATCAACAGGTTTAATTAATTGTGAATCTTCAATTATTGAATAGGATGTCATCTCTTCGCCATCGAAACGAGTAATGCCATTTCTTGACAGGAACCAGAGGAAACCGTAACTGTCTTCAAAGATATTTTCAACCCTGTTCTCAGGCAGGCCGTCGGCGGTGGTGTATTTCTGAAAGGGGAAATCCTGGGATGATAATATAGCAGGAGGCATCACCAGGCACAATACCATAAATATATTTATGATACATGAGTTTGCGTTCAGGTATACAGGTTTCAATTCAGTTGGTTGCTGGATTCGATTATGAAGATAGCAAAAAAAAATTAGAAAATTGCGACAGTAAAACTGCGGACGGGAGGAAAAAAATCATCAAATAACTCTTTGCCGGACGCTTAATCTAGTATATTTGACAGTTGTTTTTAATCTGTCTTTAAAAATGCTTGTCTGGATAATATTCATTGCTGCCATTCTCATTTTTATGGTAATAGACCTGGGGATTTTTAACAGGCAGGCTCACGTTATATCAATGAAGGAGGCCACTGCATGGACAATAACGTGGATATGCATAGCACTTTCCTTCTCTGGGATAGTCTATTTACTTTACAAGAACAACCTGGTTAGTAATATTGACGATCTCAGTCCCAGGTCAGCAGTAATAAAATACATCACCGGTTACCTCATTGAGCTCTCTCTCAGTATTGATAATATATTTGTTATAGCAGTCATCTTCACCACCTTCAATATACCGATGAAATACCAGCATCGGGTCCTTTTCTGGGGGATACTGGGAGCAATTGTTTTCCGGCTTCTGATGATTCTTTTCGGAGTTATGCTCATCCACAGGATTGACTGGATAATTTACGTCTTTGGTGCCTTCCTGCTGTTTACCGGGATAAACATGTACCTGAAAAGGAACAGGGAGAGCGATTTCCGCCGATCACCAATTTACAGGTTCGTAAACAGGATCTTCCCGGTGACCAGCGGTCTGAAGGGACAGAGGTTTTTTATCCGCTATAAGGGCAAAATAATTCTTACCCCCCTGATGGTGGCATTGATGGTTATCGAAGCTACCGATGTTTTGTTTGCAGTGGACAGTGTCCCGGCCATACTTGCAATAACATCAGACCCCTTCCTGGTATTCAGTTCCAATATCCTTGCGATACTGGGACTTAGATCATTATATTTCTTTCTTTCCAATATGCTTGACAGGTTCAGGAATCTTAAATACAGCCTTATTGTAATACTTCTTTACGTGGGCATAAAGATGATACTGTCACATCATACCATAATAGGTAAGTATGATATCTACATTGATTTTCCCGAGTGGTTTTCACTTTCCTTTATCATAGCAGCCATGCTGGCAGGTATCCTTTCATCCATCCGCAGAGACAGGGAGAATAAAGCCTGAGAGGGCCTTCTACAGCTACAACCTACAGCCACATCTTACAGAGTCACAGCCTGCATACACAGCTTACAGAGCCACAGCCTGCAAACTAAAGCTACAGCTTTGAACCATATCTATCTGAAAAAGAAAGATGCGGTCCACAGGAACCGCATCTGCTTAAGTATCTATTTCCTTCCAGACTTGTCAGGGAAGGGTGGGATTGGAGGCAGCTTGACAGGTGATTTTTCCAGTTCGTCAAGGATCACCTCTATAGCCTTGTTAAGCTGTGCATCCTTGCCCTCATACAGTTCAGCCGGATCATTCTCAATAATTATATCGGGGACAACACCTTCACCTTCAATAATGAAGCCTTTACCATCCTTATCATATGGTGCATAGGAGGGTGTGATAATTGATCCGCCGTCGATCAGGGGTATGGCACCGCTGTAACCTACCACGCCACCCCATGACCTGGTACCTACCGTTGGTCCCAGCTCGTTCACCTGGAAGCGGTAGGGGAAGAGGTCGCCGTCGGATGCCGAATATTTATCCAGCAGTGTCACCTTTGGTCCCACATGCATGCCAACGGGATTGGGATCACCTTCCTGCTGGCCGGTATGCATGGTCATGTAGGTAAGCTGACGCATCAGCCTTTCAATTATCATGGGTGATACATTGCCTCCGCCATTGCCCCGGACATCTATTATCAGGCCTTCCCTGGTAAGCTGCGGGTAATAATATTTTGCAAACTCATTAAGTCCGCTCACCCCCATATCGGGTATGTGTATGTAGCCAACCCTGCCATCGGTCTGTTTACTTACCTCTTCT
>JAZBOI010000099.1:0-2296 GCA_036351095.1 Bacteroidales bacterium
CCAAACTGCCTGAAAATTTCGCCAAGCGCCAGCATATTGAAATAAGCCCTGTAATAGAAGGGCCGTGCAAGTTCATCAGGCTTAACATCCAGTTTTCCGGTTATTTCTGATAGTATCTGTATCCATGTACCGTTAACCATCGGTATATTCACTGACCATACCAGTGGTTTGATCTGGCCGGGAAGCATCTCCCTGGCCATCTTATTCGAGTACACCGGGATACTGCTGCTGCCGGTTATACTTCTCACCTGCAGGTAGTAAATATCCTGCCCATCATAGGCCCATTCAAGATCAATATGAGATTTATATAACTTCTTTAAATGCTTTGTTGCTTTTGCAACTTCTTCAATTACATGTTGCAAAGTGAAGTCTGCTGGCCCTTCAGTGATCTTTCCTTCCCTTATGCGCCACCTGTGAGGTGTAATCCCTTTTTGAACCAGGTCTTCACCCTGCCCCTCAACAGCCTCCACAATAATTTCATTAAGGTTGTTGACCGGGTTTTTGCTGAAACTCACACCGGAAAGCCTGGCTTTAACCATTTCCTGGATAATGACCGCACACCTGATTGAGGCATCAGAGCCTGCAACCTTTCTGCTGTAATCATTCTGACCGGTTTCGGAAACCGATTCCCATACCATCCCGATTGCTTGCAGGATATTTTGTCTTCCACTGATATCGGTAAAAGTCTGAAACTGCCCTGCAAAGGAAAAGTCACCTGAATCTTCAATGCTGGTTGATGAGCGGATGGCGTATGAAATATCCGGCAAAGCTTCAATCTCACCGGCAAGTAGATCCATGACTCTTTGCCTGTCTTCAAGGTAATCGTCATATGCCCGGGCCGACAATATATAGCTTAGGGGGATCCTGAATTTGTGCCGGTCAAGGAAAAGGACAGACCGGGCCTTGTTCCCGTTATCGCTCGCCTTCAAACGGCCTGATAACCTGCATATATAGGGGTCCCTCTTCATTGCTTAAATCATTTCTCCTGACATGGAATCTTTAGTACGGTAAGCCTCTTCCGGTATCTTAAGTATGGCAATATGCCCCTGCCTGTCAGCCTTCCTGGATTGATTCAGCCAGCCGGCATAAAAACAGGGCAGAGCAAGGATGATAAGTAACGATGCGGCTTCCATCTCTGGCAGGCTTAGGGTTATCTTAACCAAATATATAATTTTTATTAGTAAATTTATCAGACCACAAAAATATTATAAGCCATAGTTTAACAATTTACATCATGAAGTACTTATATTTTCTGTTACCCGCCTTGTTCCTTTCCCCGGCAGGCTTAAGCCAGTCAGGGAAAGTTTATGATGATCTGTCATTGCAGAGTGAGATCCTTAAGGGACAACGCAAGTATGCAGTATACCTGCCACCCGATTACGAAAGTTCTGAAAGAAGTTATCCCGTCCTTTACCTTCTCCACGGTGCCGGTGATGATCAGACCGGATGGGTTCAGTTCGGTGAAGTGCTTCATATTGCAGACAATGCAATTAAAGAGGGAAGGGCCACTCCCATGGTTATTATTATGCCTGACGCCAACACCGGGAGACGCGGATATTTTAATGATATAACCAATGAATGGAAGTATGAGGATTTCTTTTTCGAGGAACTGATCCCATTTGTAGAATCAACCTACAGGATTAAAGGAGAGAAACGTTACCGCGCAGTGGCCGGTCTCTCCATGGGTGGCGGCGGATCCTTTATGTATGCACTGCACCGCCCGGAGATGTTCTCTTCGGCATGTCCCCTCAGCGCATATATCGGTCCCCTGTCTTTCGAAGCCTTTATGGAGAGGGATGCCAGGGGAAGGGATGATTATTCGGAGACCCAGCTGCGCAGGTACTTTGAAGGGCACAATGCACTTTCACTTATTGAGAATAGCGATCCTGAAAAAATAAAATCGGTTCGCTGGTATATCGACTGCGGTGATGACGACTTCCTGTATGAAGGCAACAGCCTGGTGCATATAGCCATGCGCAAGAAGGAGATACCCCATGAATACCGTGTTCGTAACGGGGGGCACACATGGACCTACTGGCGCGAGGCCCTGCCCGTGGTCCTGGAATTTGTCTCGCAGGCCTTTCACCAGTTTTAACGATACCAAACCCGGGTATCCTTATTGTTTAATATCTCAAAACCCGGATAAATGAATTATTAAATTTACTATCTTGATCTTTGATTTTTTGATCAGTAAATAAGTTTATAATACCCTTAAATCCAATCATGAAAAAATCACTTATCCTATTACTTGGCATTATCACCCTGTCAACGTTAAGCCTTCTTGCCCAGGATGATA
>JAZBOI010000100.1:0-8081 GCA_036351095.1 Bacteroidales bacterium
CAAAGGCTTGAATATGACCGTATCTATGAAAAGCTGATGAAGGATCTTGCAGAAAAGAAGATCTATATAAAGAATGAGACTGAACTAAACCCCCGGCAAAGAGACTATGTTAAGGATTATTTCAGCGCTAACCTGGCACAGATAATAATGCCCATCATTGTCAGAAAGGAAAACAGCCTCCCAACTTTGAAGGATGATGCTGTATACCTTGCGGTTACAATTCAGCATGCCAGGAAAACAAAGAAAAAACGCTATGCCCTCATTGAGTTACCAACGAATATTTTACCAAGATTCATAGCCCTTCCCGGGGCTGAGGATGAACATAATTATATCTTCCTGGATGATATTATCAGGAGCGGTTTAAAAGATATATTTTATGTATTTAAAAACAGTGTTTTCACCGCCCATACGATAAAACTGAACAAGGATGCTGAGCTTGACATAGTAGATGATATCTCCGAATCATATATCGACAATGTTAACCGCAGCCTAAACCAGCGCAAAGTAGCCACACCTGTAAGGTTTGTTTATGACAGGGAGATACCTGGAGAAACACTGAATATCCTGACAGAGATGCTGAATTTCAGGATGGATGATACTATGATCCCCGGGGGCAGGTACCATAACCTGAGGGATATGATTAACTTCCCCACACCAAAAGGTTCAGAACAATACAGGTATAAATCCCTGCCCCCGATAAGGCACAAAGACCTGGATACGGGAAAAAGTATCTTATCAAATATCAGGAAGAAGGATATTTTGCTTTATTTTCCCTATCACTCATTTGATACATTCATTAACCTTCTCAGGGAGGCATCACTCGACCCTGCGGTAAAAGACATAAAGATAACACTATACCGCATTGCCAGGAACAGTAATGTGATAAATGCACTCATCAACGCGGTGAGAAATGGAAAATCTGTAACGGCAATACTGGAGCTGCAGGCCCGTTTTGATGAGCAGGCAAATATTCTCTGGAGTAACAGGCTGAGAGAAGAAGGTGTAAAGGTTATTCATGGGGTACCCGGGCTGAAAGTCCATGCAAAACTATGTTTAATAAGCAGGTACAAGGGAGATAATATCCAGCGCTATGCCTGTGTGGGCAGTGGCAATTTTAACGAGGATACGGCCAGGGTATACACCGATCACCTCCTGATGACATCCGATACCAAGATCACGAACGAGGTGAGCAAAACATTTGCTTTCCTTGAAAAAAACTATAAAAAAGAAAATTATTACCACATAATTGCATCTCCTTTCTATACCAGGACAAGGATATCGAGACTAATAAAAAATGAAATCGAGAACGCACGCAATGGTGAAAAAGCATATATACACATTAAACTCAACAACCTGGTTGACAAGGACATAATTGAGTTACTCTATATGGCCAGCCGGGAAGGAGTTGATGTAAGACTTAATATTAGGGGTATGTTCTCGCTGGTAAGCGGGATAAGTGGTCTCAGCGACAACATAAAGGCTATAGGGATAGTTGACCGTTTCCTGGAGCATACACGAATAATGATATTTGGGAATAAGGGTAATGAAAAAGTATATCTTACCTCCGGTGACCTTATGACAAGAAATATTGAGAGAAGGGTGGAAATAGCATGTCCCATTCTTGACAGTGAACTAAAACAGGAACTTCGGGACATTTTCGATATACAGTGGGAAGACAATGTGAAGGCGCGGATACTGGACAGGAATCTGGAAAACAATTTTGCAGAAAATAATAAGGAAGCTTTCAGATCTCAGGTAGAAATATATAAGTACCTGAAGAACAAACATGAAGCAAAAGAAGGATAGAAAACAGGCTCTACTTTTAAAATATTACAATAATGGATATTGACGGTAAGTACTACAGGTCATTCAGGAAAAGATTGAAAATGCTGGAAGAACAGCAATCCAAGGAAAGGATCAGGAAACAGCATGACAAGGGCAAGCTGACTGCAAGGGAGCGACTTGACCTCCTGCTGGACGAAGGAAGCTTCGAGGAGATCGATGCCTTTGTATTACCTGACACTCATGGTATTGAATTCGGAAAGGTTGAGAAGCATTTTGGTGACGGGGTGGTTGCCGGCTATGGTAAAATTAACGATCGCCTGGTCTTTATTTATGCACAGGATTTTACTATCATGGGCGGTTCGCTTGGTCTTGTACATGCAAACAAGATAGCCAAAACACAGGAAATGGCACTGAAGATGGGTGCACCCATTATTGCGCTGATCGATTCCGGTGGGGCCCGCATACAGGAAGGCATAGCATCCCTCAGTGGCTATGCAAGTATATTTAACGGCATAATCCGTTCATCCGGCATTATCCCGCAGATAGCCGTGATAATGGGCCCTGCTGCCGGTGGAGCCGTATACTCCCCTGCCCTTATGGACTTTGTATTTATGACAAGCTATACCAGTTATATGTTTGTGACCGGACCCAACGTTGTAAAGGAAGTATTGAACGAGGATGTAAGCTTTGAAGAACTCGGGGGGGCTGACGTGCATGCAAAGAAAAGCGGGGTGGCCCATTTTATTTATGATGATGAAGAAAACACACTGCTCGGGCTTAAGAAGTTTTTTTCTTACATCCCTTCCAATAATGTTGAGAACCCGCCGAAGATAGAGGACCTTAATAATACCCCCGATATAAATAAAAGCCTGCTGGATATTGTCCCGGACGATCCCAATAAAGCATATGATGTTAAAGAAGTAATTACCAACATCGTTGACAGGGGCAGTTTTTTCGAAACAGCTGAACTATATGCGCAGAATATTGTAACAGGTTTTGGCCGGCTTGAAGGAAGAACAATAGGCATAATTGCCAATCAGCCCAAAGTACTGGCCGGTGTCCTCGATATTAATTCCTCAGTCAAAGGGGCCAGGTTCATACGTTTTTGCGACTCTTTCAATATACCCCTGCTCACATTTGAAGACGTACCCGGCTTCCTCCCGGGCGTTGACCAGGAGCATATGGGTATCATACGGCACGGTGCCAAACTGCTATATGCCTACAGCGAAGCAAGCGTCCCGAAAATTACGGTAATACTGAGAAAATCATACGGCGGTGCCTATATCGTTATGAACAGTAAAAATCTGGGTGGAGATTTTAACTTTGCCTGGCCAACAGCAGAAATTGCCGTTATGGGACCTGAAGCAGCAGTCACAATACTATACAGGAAAGAACTTGCCCAGTCAGATGATCCTAAAAAGCTGAAATCAGAGCTGGTAAAAAAATACAGGGAAAAGGTTGCAAATCCCTTTGTAGCCAATGAAAAAGGATTTATCGATGAAGTTATTGATCCACCGCTTACAAGAAAAAAACTGATAACAGCATTTGAAGCACTTACAAATAAATGGGTGGAAGCACCATCAAGGAAGCATGGCAATATCCCCCTTTGATCTTTATAAAATCTTCATTAATGAAAATTAAAAATATACTAATAGCAAACAGGGGCGAAATAGCAGTCCGCATAATGAAAACAGCAAAAAAGCTGGGTATAACAAGCTCGGTTATTAAGACCGCTTCGGAACCTGCTGCATTCTACCTCACCCACGCGGATAAAGTATATGACGATACCGAAAATGTGTCGGAGATACCCGTCTTCCTGGATATTGAAAGAATAATAAAGATAGCCCTTGAGATAGGCGCCGATGCCATACACCCGGGTTATGGATTCCTTGCTGAAAATCCCTATTTCGCACAGAAGTGTGCAGACAATAACATCATTTTTATCGGGCCTTCCCCTGACTCAATATATAAAATGGGCAATAAAATTATTGCCAGGAAGATAGCGCTGGCCAATAATATACCAATGACCATCGGCAGCGAAGGTAAAGTACCGGGCGAAAAGGAAGCACTTAGAGTGGCTGCAAAAATTGGTTACCCGGTAATCATTAAGGCTGCATCAGGCGGCGGCGGAAGGGGAATGAGGATAGTGCGCAGCGAGGAGGATATGCCGAAAATGTTCAGGATGGCATCAAGTGAAGCAGATAAAACATTCTCAGATCACTCTGTTTTTATAGAAAAATATATTGAAAACCCAAAACATATTGAATTTCAAATCCTTGGCGATAAAAAAGGAAATATCATACATCTGGGTGAAAGGGAATGCTCGGTTCAAAGGAAACACCAGAAGCTACTGGAGGAAGCTCCCTGCATAGCCTTAAATGATGAGCAGAGGAAAGAAATGGGTGAAATAGCGGTAAAGATCGCCGCAGCTGTGGGATATTTCTCTGCCGGGACAGTTGAATTTTTATATGATACCGGCGGGGAATACTATTTTATGGAGATGAACACAAGGATACAGGTGGAACATCCGGTTACTGAACTCATTACCGGCCTGGACCTGATAGAGGAGCAGATAAGGATAGCGGAAGGAAAGGAACTGCGTTACAGGCAGGATCAGATCAAACTTAAGGGCTGGGCAATTGAATGCAGGATAAACGCCGAGGATGTACAGGCCGGTTTCAGCCCGGCACCCGGAAAAATAGAACAGATACTGATGCCTTCCGGTAAAAATATCAGGGTTGACACCGGGGTGCAGGCAGGCTCCGTGATAGCGGCCAATTTTGATTCAATGATAGCCAAATTAATTATATACGGTGAAAACCGTAAAGATGCACTGGCAAACTGCAAGCAGGCTCTCGACCAGGTATGGATAAAGGGTTGCAAGACCACCCTGCCCTTTTTCAGGATGCTTATAAGGAACCCGCGGTTCCTTGATGGTACAATAACAACCTCCTTCATAGAGAATGAAATTTCATCCTACTATGTCTACAGTGAATATGAAGAAATGCTGGCAGCCTGGCTTGCAACATGGATGTTCATCGATGAAAACCTGGATGAAACCAACCTGAAAATTGACCATGATGAAGCAAAGAACATAAGCCCCTGGCTTCTGAACAAAAGAATAAACAGACATTAAGAAAATATCCGCTATATGGCCAAACAAAATAAGAAGCTCTATGCCCTGTCCGGGAAGAAGAAATTCAGTTTCAACCTTCCTTTAACTGAGACTATCAAAATTGGTAAACGGGAGTATAAAATTGTTATTAAGGAAGATGACAAATATGGAAGCTACATACTCTGGAAAAACAGGCGCTACCCTGTTGAAATAATTTCTTCCAGGCAAAACAAGTTCGAGATACTCTTTAATTATGTCTGCTACACTTTTACCATAGAAACCCCCTTTTCACTCAAACGCAAACAGTATCTTAACAGGGAAAAGGGAGCTGCTGCTGAAGAAAAAATTGTTTCGCCCATGCCCGGGAAAATACTTGAGGTCCTGGTTGAACAGGGAGATGAAGTTACCCGTGGCGAATCACTGCTCATACTGGAAGCCATGAAGATGCAGAACGAAATAAATTCCCCCGTAAACGGAATTGTGTCATCTATTGATGTAAATCCCGGGATGAATGTCAACAAGGATGAAGTCCTGATGGAATTAAGGATAATACAATAGGGAGTCCCGGAGATTATTTTTACGATATATAATATGAGTTATGAGGCGCTACACCTCATAACTCACAATCAATAATTACTTTTCAGGTATAGCCTCCAGTGTTCCCACAAGAAATTCCCAGAATTTTTTTACAGTTTCAATATTAACCTTCTCATCCGGTGAATGCGGGTAACGAATGGTCGGACCGAATGAAATCATATCAAGGTCAGGGTACGCACCTGCTATAATACCGCATTCAAGTCCTGCATGAATGGCTTTTATCTCGGGGATCTTGCCGAACATATTGTTATACACACCCTGCATGGTCTTCAGAATGGGCGAATTCATATTAGGTTTCCACCCGGGATATGCACCGCTCATCTCGATCTCAGCACCTGCAAGCTGGAATACAGCTGCTATCTTCCATGCTGCAGCTTCTTTGGCTGTATCAACCGAACTGCGGGTAAGGTTCAATGCCTCAAACTCACCCCCTCCTATCCTGACAACGGCAAGGTTATTTGATGTTTCAACAAGACCTTCCATTGAGGTACTCATTCGCAGGACACCGTGAGGGCATGCATAGACGGCACGTATCAGGCCGTATTGCTCATCGGCAGGTACCAGCCCGGAGGCTTTATCAGCCGCTTCACACTTAAAGCTTATATCGGGCTCTGTATCCCCGTGCTCTTTCTGCAGCATCCCGTTATATTCCTCAACAAGTTTTTCAAAATCGCCGGTATTTGCTTTGGGTACAGCCACTATTGCATGGGCTTCCCTGGGGATGGCATTACGCAGGTCACCACCTGCTGCCTCGGCGATCTTTATATCCAGGTCAGCCTCGGCCTGCATAAGGAAACGGAAGACCACCTGGTTGGCATTAGCCCTTCCAAGGGGAATGTCTATACCTGAATGGCCTCCTTTCATCCCTTTTGCATCAATCCTGTAAAGCTTCATATCACCCGGTACAGGCTCTTCGCTATAGCTTTTTCTTGCAGTGATGTCGATCCCTCCGGCACAGCCAACATATAATTCACCCTCATCCTCTGAATCCATATTGATGAGTATCTCAGCATCTAGCAAACCGGGCTCCAGGTTATTGGCACCTGTCATCCCCGTTTCTTCATCGACGGTAAAGAGTCCTTCAACAGGCGGGTGTTTGAGGTCATCAGAGGCCAGCACAGCCATTGCAGCAGCTATACCTATACCGTTGTCCGAACCAAGAGTTGTTCCCCTGGCTGTTACCCATTCACCATCAACGTAAGCCTCGATGGGATCCTTCTCAAAATCATGCTTCTTGTCACTGTTCTTCTGTGGCACCATATCAAGGTGGGCCTGCAGGACAACTGTTTTCCTGTTCTCATAACCAGGGGTGGCAGCTTTCTTGATAATCACATTGCCTGTTTTATCAACAATTGTCTCCAGTCCGAGTTTTTCCCCGAAACTTTTTACATATTCAACCATTTTCTGCTCCTTCTTCGAAGGATGAGGTATCTGGCATATCTCATGAAAATATCCCCAGAGTTCCTTTGGTTCAAGATTTTTAATATCACTCATAGTATTTATGTTAATTTATTAATAATTCAATAATCAGCCTGTCTTCGTTCCGACTGCGGGTGCTGCCTGCAGGGTTCAGCAATCTGTCGGCAGCAGCAGCCTGCCTGCAGCAGCCGCCTGCCGGTTGCTGCACCGGCAATGGTTTTTCATTCTTCCTGCTTACAGATGCCATCCGCAAGCCTGTGCTTTCCGCCAGACTTACTCAAACTCACTGCAAAGCTTATCCACCCAGTCAGTGATCCTCTGATCAGTCAGTTCAGGCTGGAAGTCTTCATCTATTGGCAAACCCACGAAAATCCCATCAACCAGGGCCTCGGATTCATCAAAGGTATAATCATCCGGGCTCACCTTACCGACGGTATCCAGTCCCTTCTGCTTCAGGACCTCGTACAGCTGGCCCATGGCATCAACAAACTGCCTGGGCCATCGTACATGATCACCAAGTCCGTAAATAGCTATCTTCTTCCCTTCCAGTTCTATCTTTTCAAGCTCGGGCAGGAAATCGAACCAGCCACTTTCAAGCGGCTCGGCATCCCATGTCTCCTTACCAATGGTGGCAATACCGAAAATTATATTTTTATATTTATGAAGATCAGCAATATTTGCCCTGTCAAGGGAAACAAGATCATGGTTTTCCTCTCCCAGCAGTTCCCCCAGTCTCTTTGCCACATTTTCTGTCCGCCCGCCGGCGGGACCATAAAATATTCCGACTTTTTCCATTATTATCTGAGTATCATTATTATCTAAGTATTATGATGGTAATTCAAGCCCATAATTCTGCCTGCGGTCAGCCTGCTTAAGCTTGAAGGCAAGGAACATTGCAACCAGTCCGCTCAGTACCAGCACCAGTATGGGTATTTTATAGTCATAGGTCATCTCCCCTGCCCTTATTGCCTCAAGGTTTGGTTTATTCACCAGGTCGAGCAGGGCTCCAATACCCCAGAAGAAAAGTCCCAGTCCCCAGTTCTGCACAGTAAACATACTTGCATATGCTGTTCCGAGTCTCTTCTCAGCAACAATTTTGGCAACTGAAGGCCACATGGCTGCAGGCACAAGCGAGAAAGCAATACCAAGGCTGATCAGTCCTGCG
>JAZBOI010000101.1:0-2023 GCA_036351095.1 Bacteroidales bacterium
CATCATAGGCCCATTCAAGATCAATATGAGATTTATATAACTTCTTTAAATGCTTTGTTGCTTTTGCAACTTCTTCAATTACATGTTGCAAATTGAAGTCTGCTGGCCCTTCAGTGATCTTTCCTTCCCTTATGCGCCACCTGTGAGGTGTAATACCTTTTTGAACAAGGTCTTCACCCTGCCCTTCAACAGCTTCAACAATTATTTCATTAATGTTGTTGACCGGGTTTTTGCTGAAGCTCACACCGGAAAGCCTGGCTTTAACCATCTCCTGGATAATGACCGCACACCTTATTTCGGTATCAGAGCCCCTTACCTTCCTGCTGTAGTCACTTTTACCGGTTTCGGAAACCGATTCCCATACCATCCCGATTGCTTGCAGGATATTTTGTCTTCCACTGATATCGGTAAAAGTCTGAAACTGCCCTGCAAAGGAAAAGTCGCCTGAATCTTCAATGCTGGTTGATGAGCGGATGGCGTATGAAATATCCGGAAAAGCTTCAAGCTCACCGGCAAGTTGCTCCATGACTCTTGGCCTGTCTTCAAGGTAATCGTCATATGCCCGGGCCGACAATATATAGGTCAGGGGTATTCTGAATTTGTGCCGGTCAAGGAAAAGAACAGACCGGGCCTTGTTCCCGTTATCGCTCGCCTTCAAACGGCCTGATAAGCTACGTATATAGGGGCCCCTCTTCATTGCTTAAATCATTTCGCCTGGCAAGGAATCTTCAGGCCGGTAGTCTCTTCCGCTTTCTTTTGTATGGCAATATGTCCCTGCCTGTCAGGCTCCCTGGATTGATTCAGCCGGCCGGCATAAAAACAGGGCGGAGCAAGGATTATAAGAAAGGGTGCGACTTCCATCTCTTGCAGGCTTAGGGTTATCTTAACCAAATATATAATTTTTATTAGTAAATTTATCAGACCACAAAAATATTATAAGCCATAGTTTAACAATATGAACCATGAAGTATTTATATTTTCTGTTACCCGCCTTGTTTCTTTCCCCGGCAGGCTTAAGCCAGTCAGGGAAAGTATTTGATGATCTGTCATTGCAGAGTGAGATCCTTAAGGGACAACGCAAGTATGCAGTATACCTGCCACCCGATTACGACATATCAGAAAGAAGCTACCCTGTACTCTACCTTCTCCATGGTGCCGGTGATGATCAGACCGGATGGGTTCAGTTCGGTGAAGTGCTTCATATTGCAGACAAGGCCATAAAAGCAGGTAAGGCCACGCCCATGGTTATAATCATGCCTGACGCACAGACAGGACAGAGAGGTTATTTCAATGACATAGCAAATGAATGGAGGTATGAGGATTTCTTCTTCGAGGAGCTGATCCCGTTTGTAGAATCAACCTACAGGATTAAGGGAGAGAAACGTTACCGCGCAGTGGCCGGTCTCTCCATGGGTGGCGGCGGATCCTTTATGTATGCCCTTCACCACCCGGAGATGTTTTCTTCGGCATGTCCCCTCAGCGCATATATCGGTCCCCTGTCTTTCGAAGCTTTTATGGAGAGGGATGCCAGGGGCAGGGATGATTATTCTGAGACTGAACTGCGCAAATATTTTGAAAGGCACAATGCCCTTTCACTAATAGAGAATGGCGATCCTGAAAAAATAAAATCTGTTCGCTGGTATATCGACTGCGGTGATGACGACTTCCTGTATGAAGGCAACAGCCTGGTGCATATAGCCATGCGCAAGAAGGAGATACCCCATGAATACCGTGTACGTAACGGGGGGCACACATGGACCTACTGGCGCGAGGCCCTGCCCGTGGTCCTGGAATTTGTCTCGCAGGCCTTTCACCAGTATTAACGATAGCAAAACCGGGTATCCTTATTGTTCAATATCTCAAAACCCGGATAAATGAATTATTAAATTTACTATCTTGATCTTTGTTTTTTGATCAGTAAATAAGTTTATAATACCCTTAAATCCAATCATGAAAAAATCACTTATCCTATTACTTGGCATTATCACCCTGTCAACGTTAAGCCTTCTTGCCCAGGATGATA
>JAZBOI010000102.1:0-2179 GCA_036351095.1 Bacteroidales bacterium
CCCAGTCTGGTTTAATATCCCTTACAACCTTCTCGAATTCTATCATGGTGTGACCCACCTGTTCGGCATGAGTACCTGAGCCCACACCCAGGTTTATGTCTGCTTCGGGGATATTAAGAGCCTCGAAGAAAGCCTTTGACATACGGTCGTCGTAATGCTGTCCCGTGTGCACCAGCGTATGTTCAACGGGCTTACCCGGGTTGTTTTTATTATGCTCATCCACAGCCCTCATGAAAGGAGCTATCTTCATAAAATTAGGCCTTGCGCCCACCACACTAACGATCTTCATACAATCATTTTTTGCTTATGGGATGTAAAAATATAAGAAAAAGCTGACTATTAACAGATATTTTGACCAACGGCCAACCAAACGGTATGAATATGCGTAAGTATAGGAGTACCGCGAGCTCACCCCGGGCCTGCCTCCCACGGGTGCAGTATCACCAATAGTCAACCTGGCAGAGTAATAATAATTTGGAAAATGCAAATATATTACGTAATTTACGTAACGTTAAAAACGTAATATTGTCAGTTCATGAAGAAAAGAATTTCAAATCCCTTTGTTACGGGGGGCTATCTTGGTCCGGAATATTTTTGCGACAGGGTAGAAGAAACAGATAAATTACTGAAAGCGATATCTTCAAAAAGAAACATTACCCTTATATCGCTCAGGCGAATGGGAAAGACGGGCTTGTTAAAGCATGTAAAACATATACTTGAAAGCGGAAGTGAAGGGAAAAACCGGGCTGTTATCTATGTTGATCTGCTTCCGGGCAGGAATGCGAATGATATGCTTAACAGTATTTCAACCGCTTTGCTGAACAGGAGAAATAAGGAAAAAAACCTTACTGAAAAGATTCTTTCACTGCTGGGGAGACTACGTCCCAGGTTGAGTTATGATTCTTTAACAGGACAACCTGTGCTGGAAGTTAAAACAGAATCTGCTTCTGATATTCAATATGGTATTGAGCACATCATGAAATATATTTCTGAGATCAGGCAGGATCTGGTTCTTATGCTGGATGAGTTTCAGCAGATAAGCAGGTACCCGGAGGAAAATATTGAACACCTGCTTAGAACGGTGCTTCAATCATATCCTTCAGTGCCATGTATCTTTTCCGGAAGCAGCAAACATATGCTTGAACGTATGTTCTCAGATGCAGCCAGGCCCTTCTATCAAAGCGCTGAATTATTGTATCTTGATACAATAAACGAAGCAGAATACCGCGAATTTATCATAAGTACCCTGGTGAAGAGCGGGATAAAAACAGATGATGAGGTAATCTCCAGGCTTTTCAGGTGGACACGCTTACATACTTATTACGTGCAATATGTCTGTAACATCTTATACGAGAGCGGTTCTGACTATATAGATGATAGTCTTTTAAGCAGTGTCTTTGAACGTATACTTACATCTTTTGAACCCCTGTACGACAATTACCGGTCCCTCCTCCCTTCACATCAGTACAGGCTCCTCCAGGCAATAGCCGTTGAGGATAATGTAACAAAATTAAATTCCGGTGACTTTATCAGGAAATATAAGCTTACCGGTGCAAGTTCAGTAACAACATCAGTTAAGGCTCTTTCTGAAAAAGGCATGATAGTAAAATACAGGGATGGCTATATTCTTGATGATGTCTTCTTCTCCAGGTGGCTCCAGTATCATTACATCAAAGGTCACTGATCAAAAAACATACCCAATGTTCGGGAAACAGGCTACGGCTCACCGGGAGAGTCCCAATACAGATACAACTTATGATTATGCGTTTTCAGCACTTCACGGCAGGCCTTGCGCCCACCACGCTTACGATCTTCATACAATCATTTTTTGTTACCGGAATGTAAAAATATAAGAAAAAGCTGACTATTAACAGATATTTTGATCAACGGCCGGTCATCAATGACTAAAGCTGATTTCTTATTACAATGCATTCTTTTGTTTTAATTGTTTAATTTTATCATCGTTCAGCTATTGCATCCATCAGATCGAGTGCGGCGACTTACAGGGATCTTGCTACCGGCAGTTGACTGAAAGAAAAAACATGTGACTGGAAAACCATGACAACTCAGAAGGGACTAATTATAAGGAAAATCATTCATCTTTCATTAGGTCTGCTTATATTGATACTTAGTTTTGTCCTGGAAAGGAATGTTCTGTTGTACCTGGTTATAGCCGGTA
>JAZBOI010000103.1:0-9603 GCA_036351095.1 Bacteroidales bacterium
CGTGGGCGAGGAATGGAGCCTTAACCCGGCAATAGTGTCCTACTGGCAGAAAGGACAGAACAACAGGGACGGCTACGATGGCGAACTGCCCTCACTGATGGATTTCCCGCTGCAAAATGCCGTGAGCGAAGGACTGAAAGATAAGGAAGACTGGGATGGCGGCCTGATAAAAATATACGAGATGCTGGCCAACGACTTCCTCTACCCCGACCCCTTCAACCTGGTGGTGATGCCAGATAACCATGACATGCCAAGGTTCTATATGCAGCTGGATATGGACCGCGACCTTTACCGTAACGGTATTGTCTTTTTCCTGACCACGAGGGGCATACCACAGATATATTACGGCAGCGAAATACTTATGACCCATATAGAAGGCGATGACCATGGATATATACGTAAGGACTTCCCCGGGGGATGGCCCGGTGATAAAGTCAATGCCTTTACGGGCGAGGGCATGGGCAGCGAAGAGAAGAATATGCAGAACATGTTCAAAAGACTGCTTAACTGGAGAAAGACCAGTGATGTGATACATAGCGGTAAACTGAAACAGTTTGCCCCCGAGCATGGCACTTATGTCTATTTCAGGTATAATGATGACGATATGGTGATGGTGATACTGAATAAAAACTCTTCAGCCTATGAGCTTAAACTGGATCGCTTCAGTGAAATGCTGGGTGATAAGCAAAGTGCCCGCGACGTGCTGGGCGGAAGGGAATATAAGCTGGGGGAAACAATAAACCTGTCGCCCCGTAAACCATATATACTGGAAATAAAATAAACATTTATGCCCGTCAAAATGAAGAAATACATATTGCTGCTCCTCTTGCTGCCTGCTGCTGTAACACTGAGTGCACAGATAATTGAGACAAGCCCTGCCATCGTCACCCTGGGCCAGCCCATAACTGTATATTTTAACAGCGATGAGGATGCCGGTGAACTGCATAATTATACAGGTGACGTGTATGCCCATACAGGCGTGATAATAGAAGGTAGCAGTGCGTGGCAGCATGTCATCGAGAGCTGGGGCAACAATACCACACAACCTAAACTTACCTACCTGGGCAACTACAGGTACCAGCTGGATATAACCCCATCCATAGAGGAATTCTACCCGGATATGACGGGCGATGAGAAGGTCATCAAGCTGGCTTTTGTTTTCCGCGACGCATCCACCGACCTGCAAACGGCCGACCTCTTTGTCGATGTCTTCAAGCCGGGGCTTAATGTTAATATAACAAGCCCGGAGGGACAGGGAATTATCAGGGATCTTAACGAGGACCTTCCCCTGCAGGTTTCTGCCACGGCAGCGGACTCCCTTGTACTCTTTATTGACGGGGCAAGGGTAATGAAAAGCGCTGACCCCGCATCTCTTTCATACACCGTTCCTGCTGATGCATACGGGGGCAAATGGATAAAGGTGAGTGCCTATGATATGCCCGAAGTAGTTTCAGATTCACTATATATGTACGTTATCGGTGCAACGGTGACAGAAGAACTGCCGGCTGACCTGGCAGATGGCATAAACTACATAAGCACTGATTCCGTAGCCCTCGTGCTCACAGCCCCGGGTAAGGATAATGCCTTTGTCCTGGGCGACTTCAATGACTGGAGCATAAGCGATGAGGGCTATATGAAGCAGACACCCGGCGGGGAGAAGTTCTGGCTGGGTATAGGCAGCCTCACACCCGGACAGGAATACCGCTTCCAGTACCTTGTCGATGGCAACATAAGGATAGGCGATCCCTACTGCGAGAAAGTGCTCGACCCCTGGAACGACCAGTATATTTCTGAAGAGACATACCCGGGACTCATTGCTTACCCCGACGGTAAGACGAGCGGACTGGTTTCAGTGCTGCAAACAGGCGAACCTGAATACCAGTGGACAGTGACTGACTTTGAACGACCGGCAAAGGGAGACCTGGTGATATATGAACTGCTGATGCGCGACTTCCTCGATACCCATCACTACCTCACACTTATCGATACCCTGGACTACCTCCAGAACCTGGGTGTCAATGCCATCGAACTGATGCCGGTGAATGAATTCGACGGCAACCTGAGCTGGGGCTATAACCCGGCCTACTACCTGGCACCCGATAAGTATTACGGTACAAAGAATGACCTTAAGGCGCTGATCGACTCCTGCCACCTCCGCGGCATAGCTGTGATCCTCGATGTGGTGCTTAACCACTCAACGGGCTCGTCGCCCATGGCGCAGCTTTACTGGGATGAGGGTGCCAATAATGTAACTGCCGATAACCCCTGGTATAATGTTACCGCAACACATGACTATAATGTCTTCCACGATTTTAACCATGAGAGCACATACACACGCGAATTCTCACGCAGGGTGATGAAGCACTGGATAGAGGAATATAAGGTGGATGGCTACCGCTTCGATCTGTCCAAAGGCTTTACCCAGAAGAATACCCTTGGTAATGTTGCGGCCTGGGGCGCCTACGATGCCACAAGGGTGGCTATATGGAAGATGTATGCCAACTATATATGGTACCTCGATCCTTCCTTCTATGTCATACTCGAACATTTTGCAGACAATACCGAGGAGAAGGAACTGGCCGAGTACGGCATGATGCTCTGGGGCTCACCCAAGGCACAGTCGGGAAACACAAACTACGCTGAACTGTCGATGGGCTACGATGAGCCCCTCAACTGGACATCCTACAGGGCACGCGGTTGGAGTGTGCCCCACCTGGTGTCCTACATGGAGAGTCACGACGAGGAAAGGATGCAGTATCTCAATAAGAATTTTGGCAGGACATCGGCAGCCTACAGTATACGTAACACCGCTACCGGACTCGACAGGCTGGTGCTGGCAGCCTCCTTTTTCTTTACCGTGCCCGGACCAAAAATGATGTGGCAGTTCGGGGAGCTGGGTTATGATTTTTCAATTAATTTCAATGGCCGCACGGGAGAAAAACCCATACGCTGGGATTATTATGATAACGAAGACAGGAAGCGTACATATGACCTTTTTGCAGCCCTTATTAAACTCAGAAAGGAGAATGAAGCCTTCTCTTCTCCAGATTTTGAGATTGTTGACCCTGGACTGCAGAAGAGGATAAAGATCAACCACGCATCAATGGATGTTATAGTGGTTGGCAACTTTGACGTGGTGGAAGCATCTGTCAGCGGCGATTTCCATAACAGCGGACGCTGGTACGAATTTTTTACGGGCGATTCCCTTGATATTGTTGATACACAGCAGCTGCTGACGCTCGACCCCGGTGAATACCGTATCTATACCTCGGAACGTGTAGACCGTTCAGAGCTGCCTGTTGGGGTGTTTGATGTGTTTGCCGGACGACCCGGCGATGACTGGTTGAGGATATACCCCAACCCGGCTGATGATATGCTCTTCATTGACCTTGATGACAGGAGTGCAGGCAGCCTGCTGGATATTGAGATACTTGATCTGGCAGGCCGGCCGGTCCACACTGTGAAGGCTACGGGCGACAGGTCCCTCGGCCTGGGCTCACTGCCCCGCGGCATCTACCTTGTAAGGGTAGGCACGGGCCGACAAACAGCCACGCGCAAATTAGTAGTCAAATAAATTGAAAGGGGCGCCGCCGGCGCCCCACTTGACTGTTTCTAAATAAGAGTTACAGATTATTTGACTAAAATAAGTCTTCTAACCAGGGACATTCGCAAAATAGACAAGATTCCAAAAAATCCGGTTGAGTGACTTCTGTCCCTGCCGGATTTTTCCTTACCTGGATATAAGTACCATGTAATCCCAGCCATCCAGCACGAAAACACCTTCACCGCTGATGCTCACAGGCTCACCGCTGAAATAATCATTATAGTCACCGGCAGCATTATCACCCAGGCTGAATTCAGCTTCCTCCCCGTCAAGATTAATAAGGGTAAGGACACTGTTGTCCTCCTTAGACATGCGGTAGGCATACACATCCTCATCGCCCGTCACGGTAAGCGTGGTGAAATCGCCGCTCCACCCGCAGTTATGAAGGGCGGGGTTGTCTTCCTTAAGGGTGTTCAGCGAGGTATAAAAATCGCGCAGGTAGGATTCGTCCCATTCGATGGGATCCCTCTCAAAAAATTCAAGCCTCTTGTTGAGGCCCGCTTCCTGCCCGTTATATATCAGGGGCACACCGGGTATGGTATACATAAAGACGGCAAAGGCCTCATGTGCATCCCCCAGCCTTTCCTCTATGGTGCCTGCCCATGAATTCTCATCATGGTTTGTGATGAACCGTAGCCTGCCGGCATCATCGGGATACTTCTCGAGATCCCTCATCAGTGCGCTGTGCAGGTCAGCGACTTCAGCCTCACCCTGTGCCACCTGGTTCATCAGGTGGTGCAGCTCCCATGAATAGTTGATGTCGAAGCCATTGCTAAAAAATTCAACCCTGTCCTCGTTCTCGGCAAGCATAAGCACCGGCTTCACCTTTTCCATCTCCAGGCGTGCCTCGAGCCAGAAATCGGCCGGAGTGACATGTGGATGGTCAACCCTGTAACCGTCAACACCTACATCCTCAACCCAGAAAAGGAGGGCATCCAGCATATATTCCTGCAGGCTTCTGCTGCTCCAGTCAAACTGTATCACATCGGTCCAGTCATAGGGAGAAACGAAATTGCCTTCCTCATCCTTAACATACCAGTCGGGATGCTGTTCAGCCAGCTTGTTATCCCATGACGAGTGGTTGGGTACCCAGTCCATCATTACATACATGCCTGCATCGTGAATGCTGCTCACGAGCGAACGGAAATCATCCATGTCGCCGAACTCCGGGTTCACATCCATGAAATCCTTTATTGAATAGTAGGAACCCAGGGTGCCTTTGCGGTTAACGACGCCAATAGGATGAATGGGCATGAACCATATCACGTCAACACCCAGTGCGGCCAGCTCGTCCACCCTCTCTTCTATGGCACTGAAGGTGCCGTCGTCGGAGAACTGCCTTACATTGAGCTCATACAGTACGGCATCCCTGCTCCATTCCGGGGCCTGGTAGGCGCTGTCCGCTTCGGCCTGCTCCTGCTGCCCCTCCTTGCTGCCCTTGCAGGCTGACACCAGCAGCGCCAGGCTGAGTGCGGGAACCATCAATAAGAATAAATACTTTTTCATTGTAATATTATTTATAGTTTGAAAATCTCTTTATTACCCGCCTCTATACTCATTTCATGGCCACTTACGGTAATAGTGACAGGCCTGTCTGACAGGTTCTCAATCTCAGTACTGCCCTTGCTGATGCTTACCCTGAGCAGATTGTTCCTGAAGCGTATCATAAATGAATACATCTCCCATGCTTCGGGAATCAGCGGGTTGATATACAATTTCTGCTGCCTCACCCTCACACCGGCAAAGCCTTCGACAATAGATAGCCAGGTGCCGGCCATAGATGTTATATGCAGGCCTTCCTTCACTTCCTTGTTGAAATCATCAATATCGAGCCTGGCAGTACGCAGGTAGAGCTCGTAAGCCCTGTCAACATTGCCCGTGCGGCTGGCCATTATTGAATATATGCTGGGCGACAGTGAAGACTCATGCACCGTGCGGGGCTCGTAAAAATCAAAATTCCTCCTTATGGTGTCAGTGTCATATTCCTCATCAAAGAAATATAAACCCTGCAGTACATCGGCCTGCTTGATAAAACAGGAGCGCAGTATCCTGTCCCACGACCAGTGCTGGTTGATGGGCCTCTCCTCCGGCCTTATATCCGAGGCTGTCTGCTGCAGCTTGTCGAGGTAACCCTCCTGCTGCAGGAAAATATCCTTTTCTTCATCAAAGGGGAAGAACATGTTATTGATTATCTCCTTCCATTCGGCAGTCTCCATTGTCTCATTGAAGGAAGTGCGTCCGGCCAGCTCCCTGAAGCTGTCAGGATCAGATGATTTAACCATTCCAATGCATTCGATGGTGTACTTCATCGTCCATACGGCCACCTTGTTGGTGTACCAGTTATTATTGACATTATTCTCATACTCATTCGGACCGGTTACTCCCAGGATGACAAAACGCTGCTTGGCCTCCGAATAATTGACACGCTGTCGCCAGAAGCGGGAAAGGGCTATCAGCACCTCCAGCCCGTAATCGGCCAGGTAGGAGCTGTCGCCGGTGTGCTCTATGTAATTATATATGGCATAGGCAATGGCACCGTTCCTGTGTATCTCTTCAAAGGTTATCTCCCATTCATTGTGGCATTCCTCGCCGTTGATGGTCACCATGGGATAGAGGGCTGCCCCATCACTAAAACCCAGTTTGGATGCATTCTCAATGGCTTTTTCCAGGTGCCTGTAACGGTAGAGCAGCAGGTTCCTGGCCACATGGAGGTCGGCAGTCATCAGGTAGAAGGGGAAAGCAAAAGCTTCGGTGTCCCAGTAAGTGGTGCCCCCGTATTTCTCGCCGGTAAATCCCTTGGGACCGATATTGAGCCTTTTGTCATCTCCCTTGTAGGTCTGGTAGAGGTGGAAAATATTAAACCTTATACCCTGCTGTGCTGCCGGGTCACCCTTGATGTGCACATCACTCTCATTCCACTTCTTCAGCCATGCTTCCCTGTGGTCTTCCAGCAGGCGTTCATAGCCGGCTGAGGAGGCTTCCCTGACCCTGTCAATGGCCAGCTTGCCTATGTTATCGGTGGGATTATTCTCAGAGCTCAGTATGGCTGCATATTTGTAGAGAGTATATTCTTCACCGGCAGCTGCCTCAACTTCGAAGCTGTGACCGGCATATTTCTCCCTGCTCAGTAAGACAGGTGCAGGGCATATTTCCTTCTTATCCCTGTAAAGGGCATATTCCATTGCGAAAGCAACGGTGAAATTGGTTTTTCGTGTTGTGGTAACCAGCAGTGTGCTGCCATTATCCGTGGAGCGCCCGGTCTCATTCCAGAAAACCTCCCCGTAATTGGCATCCTCGTTTACAACATTACCGTCGATATAGGGAGTGAAGCTTATCCTGCCACTTTTGTCAGGCAGGCTCACCGAATACCTTATGGCACCCAGCTCGTGATCATTGAAGCTCACGAACCTGTCGGCATTAACCACGGCCACCATGCCGTTCTTCATTCTCACCCTGAACTGCCTCGAAAGGATACCTTCCTTCATATTAAGCTCCCTGCGGAACGACAATATCTCGCACTTTGCCAGGTCGAGCTGCTCATCGTCAATCTTAATATCAATGCCTATCCAGTTCGGGGAATTGAGGACCTTGGCGAAATATTCGGGATAACCGTTCTTCCACCAGCCCACACGAGTCTTGTCAGGATAATATATACCTGCAATATAGCTGCCTCTCAGGCTGTCGCCGCTGTAGTGTTCCTCGAAATTGGCCCTCTGGCCCATATGGCCGTTGCCAATGGAGAATATACTCTCCGAAGCCCGGTTGATGGCCGGGTTAAAGCCTTCTTCGATGATACTCCATTCGTCAATCTTGTAGTTCCGATCCATAATAACTTGGCTAAATATATTTTACCCTTCCTTTACTTTACCCTTTGTATCCTCCACGAACAGGATAAGGACAGCTGCCACGAAGAGTGAACAACCGCCTGACAGTAGTGCATATATGGACTGACCCTCGAAGAGGGTGCTTACCATGAAGCCCAGTATTGTTGCTGCCAGTATCTGCGGTATAACGATGAAAAAATTAAATATTCCCATGTAAACACCCATCTTGCTGGTGGGCAGTGAGCCAGTAAGTATGGCATAGGGCATTGCTAGTATGCTGGCCCATGCCAGGCCTATGCCAATCATGGAGAAGATAAGGTGCTGCGGATTGCTGATTATGAAAAAGGAAAGGAGTCCCAGTCCGCCTGCCACCAGCGATATGGAATGTGTGATCTTGCGGTTGAATACCCTGGCAAGGAAGGGCAGCAGGAGAAGGCCGAAAACAGCCGCGAACAGGTTGTACCACCCGAACATGCCACTTACCAGGTTGGCCCCTTCATTATATAATTCGGAGGTGGTGTCCGAGGTGCCGTAAATAGTTGATGTAACAGCTGCCGTGGTGTATATCCACAGGGAGAAGAGGGCAAACCAGGAGAAGAACTGGACAATGGCCAGCTGCCCCATCGTTTTGGGCATCCTGTAAAGGTCGGTTATGATGCTGACAAGTCCCGAGCGCTCCCTGCCATGGGTGACAAGCAGGTTGCTCAGCATCTGCAGCAGGCCAAAGGTAATAAGTCCACCCGCCAGTATGTAAAGCTCCTTTTCCAGCCTGAAAAATATTATGGGCAGGGTGAGCAAAGCTCCCACAGCAGTCCATATGATACCCCTCTTTAAATATTTACCGGCCGGCTCCACAGAAAATGTTTCGGGCGGGCGGTCAGGGTGATCGCTCCTGTCAAAATCCTCGAGCTCCTCCGGCGAATATTCCTTTGTGCTCAATACCGTGTACAGAACAGCAATAAAGAAAACAATACCTCCCAGGTAAAATGAATATTTCACAGTGTCAGGTATCTTGCCTGCCGGGGCCGTGTTGGATATGTTAAACCATTCCGACAGTATATAAGGCAGCCAGGAAGCCACGAAAGCACCTATGCCTATAAAGAAGCTCTGCATGGTGAACCCGAGTGTGCGCTGCCTGTCAGGCAGCATGTCGCCCACAAAAGCCCTGAAAGGCTCCATGGAAATATTAATGGAAGCATCCATTATCCACAGCATGCCCACTGCCATCCATAGAGCCGGTGAGTTGGGCATCAGTATAAGTGCAATGGATGCCAGTATGGCCCCCGTGAGGAAATATGGGCGCCTTCGTCCCAGCCTGCCCCAGGTTTTGTCGCTCATATGTCCCACAATGGGCTGAACAATAAGGCCGGTGACCGGGGCGGCAATCCACAGGATGGGGATCTTGTCTATGTCCGCGCCAAGAGTCTGGAATATACGGCTCACATTGCCGTTCTGCAGGGCAAAACCGAACTGTATGCCCAGGAAACCAAAACTCATGTTCCATATCTGCCAGAAGCTGAGCCTTGGTTTCATTTTTAACTTTTCACTCATATATAGCTTATTTCTTGTTCAGGCACCTTATATATCAAAAATACACAAAAAATATATAGCTTATCACATTTAAAATCAGGACAATAAGATATTATTTGACATCTGTGCCGGGTCATACATGTTTCAAACGTTTTCGGTAAGGTAAATTTTTTTTGCTGCACCCATCTATTTAGATTAATTCTAAACAATAAAGATCCCTTAGACAGATCCGGCAGCACGTAGAAAAACCATTGCCGGGGCCGCCGCCGGCCTGCCATTTCATCCGGTGCTGATATTTCAGTATCTTGCAGTGCTCACCAACAAAGACGGCTAATGAAAGGCAAATATATTCTTGCACTTGACCAGGGAACAACCAGCTCACGCGCTATATTGTTTGACGCGCAGGGTAAGATGGTCAGCCAGGCAAAGAAGGAATTCACGCAGATCTATCCCCGTCCCGGGTGGGTTGAACATGATCCTCTGGAGATATGGTCGAGCCAGCTGTCTGTCATCTCCGAAGTGAGGGCCCGTGCGGGTATAGAAGGAAGGGACATACTGGCCCTGGGCATTACCAACCAGCGTGAGACGGCCATAATGTGGGACAGGCACACGGGCAGGCCGGTACATAATGCCCTGGTATGGCAG
>JAZBOI010000104.1:0-2124 GCA_036351095.1 Bacteroidales bacterium
CTTTACTTCAGCCGTCTTTACTTTTTCCTCTTTTTTAGCTTCTGCCTTTGGTGCTTTCTTTTCGTATCCCTTTTCGTTAATGGATATTATTTCTACCTGGCTGAACTGTTGCCTGTGACCTTTCTTGACCTTGTAGCCTTTCCTTCTTTTCTTTTTGAAAACAATTACCTTGTCTCCTTTTGTGTGTTCCAGCACCTTCCCTTCAATGAAGGCCCCTCCGATATGGGGTTCTCCAATAATTACACTGCCATCATTGTCGATTAGCAATACCTTATCAAAATCAACTTTATTTCCCTCTGCTTCATCGAGTTGATGAACAAAAATTTTCTGACCCGTCTCAACCTTGAACTGCTGTCCTGCAATGTCTACAATAGCGTACATCTTTTTAATATTTAAATTACTCCGTGAGGCGGGCATAATACCTCTTTCGCTGAGCCCCGGCGGATTATCCTGAAATTCGGACTGCAAAGATAAGAAAAAAGAATAAAATTCAAACATGCCGGGATAAAATAGAAAATTAAATATGCAGGCTGCCGGAGGGGCGGTCAAAGCTTATCAGCGGCAAGCCTTAGCATTTTTCCTTCCCTCTCTGGCATTGCCAAATAATATCTTTATATTTGTATAAAGGCTATGATACCCGGATTAAAGAGGAGCTATGAATAAAATTAAACTAAGTGTACTTGGAATATCATATAGCCAGACTCAATCTGGTGCTTATGCCCTTGTGCTCTCAGAAGTTAACGGTGAACGGCGTTTGCCGATCATAATAGGGGGATTTGAAGCACAGGCAATAGTTATAAAGCTGGAAAACCTGAATCCTCCCCGCCCTCTTACCCATGATCTTTTCAGGAACTTCAGTGAACTGATGAAAGCCGACCTGAAAGAAGTATTTATCCATAAGCTTGAAGAAGGTGTATTCTATTCACAGCTGCTAATTAAGAAAGACGGCAAGGAGATAGTAATGGATTCAAGAACATCGGATGCCGTGGCCCTGGCACTTCGCTTTAATTGCCCTATATATATCGATGAAGAGATAATGGATAAAGCCGGTATAGTGATGAAAGATACCGAATATGAAGATGTTGAAAGGGATGAAAAACAGGAGGGCAAAATTCCGAAGGTAACACCGGCAGGACTGTCGGAACTTACACTTAATGAGCTGAAGCTTAAGCTCGATGAAGCCATCAAGGCCGAGGATTATGAGAAGGCCGCATTCATAAAGGATGAGATAGACAGAAGGGAAGGGGAGAAATAATTATTACCATTTATACTTTGTTGAAAATTTATAAGCTTCTGATCGTGTAAAATTATGCGATAAGGCTTAATATTGTTCGTGATTTTAAAGGCAAGCTATATTACATCTGACATATGAAAAGGACTATCTCTCTTATATGCCTCCTGGTAATTTCCTTATCCTGCTCTTTTGCACTGTCTTCAGTAATTCCTGAAGCACAGGATACAGTGCTTGTTAACCAGGATACGGGCAAAGCTGTAATTATTTCCCTGCCCCAGGGTTCTGAAAGCCAGGGTATAATCCAGGAAGGCAATGTTATTGATCCCGCGATGAGCGGGGGATTCAGCATTATGACCCTCTTAAGGGGATTGCTGGGCATGCTGGTGCTTATACTAATATCCTGGGTATTCAGCACAAACAGGAGAGCCATTGCCTGGCGTACGGTGATCATTGGACTGGCAATACAGGTTGTGCTTGCAGTGGGTATACTCTATGTCCCCTTCATCAGGGCAGCCTTTGAATTTGTGGGTAAGATATTTGTCAAGATCCTCGATTTCACAAAGGAAGGAAGTGAATTTCTCTTTGGGTCACTGATGGATGTCGACAAGCTTGGATCAATATTTGCCTTCCAGATACTTCCGACAATAATCTTTTTCTCGGCACTAACTTCACTGCTCTTCTATCTTGGCATAATACAGAAGATAGTATACGGACTGGCATGGATTATGACAAAGACGATGCAGCTCAGCGGCGCTGAAAGTCTGTCCGTCGCCGGTAATATTTTCCTTGGCCAGACAGAGTCGCCCCTCATGGTCAAGGCCTACCTGCCACGTATGAATCCCTCCGAGATTATGCTGGTGATGACGGGCGGGATGGCTACACTTGCTGGC
>JAZBOI010000105.1:0-4521 GCA_036351095.1 Bacteroidales bacterium
ATTAATACCTATGAAACGACCTTTAGTAGTACTAATGTTACTCTTCCTTGGAATGCAGATAACACTTGCTCAGGGAAGGGTTGTAACCGGAAAGGTTACAAGTTCTGAGGATGGTACAGCCATTCCTGGTGTAACCATTTCGATTTTGGGAACATCGAAAGGTGTAACAACTGACCTGGACGGGAATTATGAAATATCTGTGCCAGATGATGAATCTGTTCTTAGGTTCTCATTTGTAGGATATAAGAGTCAGGAAATAATTGTTGGTCAATCTTCGACCATAAATGTAGTTTTAGAACCTGACCTCTTTGGCCTGGAAGAAGTGGTGGTTATCGGTTATGGTACTTCTTCGAAAGAATCATTAACCGGCGCTGTTGAAGTAGTAGGTAGTGAGAGATTGGAAATGCTGCCGGCAGCTTCACTGGAGAATGCTTTACAGGGTGGAGTAACAGGCCTCCTTATGAGCTCTGCCGATGGCCAGCCGGGTGCAGGCAGTCAGATTAATATCAGAGGTATAGGATCGATAAATGCATCCAGTGAGCCCTTATATGTTATTGACGGGATTCCTGTTCAACGTCAGGATATTTCACCCACCGATTTCTCAAATGACGGCCAGAGCTCAAGTATAATGTCAACCCTTAATCCCAATGACATAAAAACTATTTCTGTCCTGAAGGATGCTTCAGCAACTGCAATATACGGATCACGAGGTGCAAATGGTGTTATTATCATTACTACCAAGAGCGGAAGAGCAGGAGCTGCAAGGATAAATTTCAGTGGACAGCTGGGAGTCTCTGACCAGGCATATAATAACCTGAGAGATGGCTTAAACGCAGCTCAGTATAAAGAATTGTTTATTGAAGGATATGTCAACAGGGGCGAAGATGTGGCAACAGCCACTACAAGATTTTATGACTGGTTCCCCGGTGCTGATACTATCGATACAGACTGGATAGACCTGGTTTACAACCCTGGTATGACACAGCAATACAACCTGGATGCCAGCGGTGGAAATGATAAAATTTCATATTTTGTGTCGGCAGGCTACTATAACCAGGAAGGTGTGGTTATCGGCACCAATTTTGAACGCTTCTCAACTCGTCTTAATCTCATTGCAGACTTAACTGACAGGTTAAAGATTTCTAATAATATTACTTTTGGAAATACAAGTGCAAATGGTGCAGAGGACAGGACATCATGGAAAAACCCGATGCATAACGGGTTTATGTGTCCGCCCGTTGTTCCCCTATATAATGAAGATGGTCTATATTACGGAGATCATCTGATAGTAGGAATGGACGGTAACAACCCTGTTGGTAATCAATTTGATGATGAAAGGTGGCAGAAGCAAAACCGTTTAATGGATAATTTTACGGCAAGCTACAGGATACTGGATCACCTGACTTTTAAAACTGCATGGAGTTTTGACCTGATCAATGTTCGTGAATTTCAGTATCTGAACACCAGGTATGGTGGCGCACGACTTGTTGGAGGAAGCGGAGAGGAAGGCACAACATATAGTTTTAACTGGATTGGCACACAAACCCTGAATTATAACAGAACATTTGCTGAGAATCATTCCTTAGACGCGCTTTTCGGCTACGAAGCTCAGAAGTACGATTCCAGGTCAGTCAGGGCATATGCAGAAGGCTACCCTAATCCAACCCTCAGGACACTGGCTAATGCAGCAAACCCAATGGCTGCAACAAGTTCCGGGACTCAGTATAGTTTTCTGTCAATGTTCTCAAGGTTCTCTTACAATTATAGCGGCAAATATTTTATTACAGCAAGCTTTCGCCGTGATGGCTCATCCCGTTTTGGAGAAGACTCCAGGTGGGGTAATTTCTGGTCACTTGGTGGATCCTGGAGGGTCACACAGGAGGATTTTATGGAAAGTTTAACCTGGCTGAATAATTTGAAGCTCAGGGCTTCCTATGGAATAACAGGTAATGCAAGCATTGGTAACTTCGATGCAATTGCCTTATATGGATTCGGTTATGACTACAATCAGATTCCCGGTTCAGCCCCTTCAAATGTTGGGAATCCGCTGCTTACCTGGGAAGGTCAGAGCACACTTGATGTGGGCATAGATTTTAGCGTATTTAACAGGCTCAGTGCAACAATTACTTATTTCAGCAGAAAGAATACTGACCTGTTGTTGAACCGTCCCTTATCCTCTACTACCGGCTTCTCCGATAATACACAAAATGTTGGAGACATGTTAAATAAAGGACTTGAGCTTGATGCAAATGTGAAGCTTATAAATTCTAATGATTTTAAATGGGACCTTGGCTGGAATATTACCTGGCTGAAGAATGAGGTAACCAGGCTCGACGAACCTATAGCAAATGGCACATTCCTTCACACACAAGGACGTGATTTTTATGAGTTCTATCTTTACCTGACGGCCGGGGTTAATCCTATGACAGGAGCCGCAATGTGGTATGTCGATGAAACCATGACAACCACTACAGAAAATCTCAGGGGAGAGGCTAATAAAGTATTCACCGGTAAATCTGCTACTCCAAGTTCTTTTGGGGGTGTAAATACCAACATTAGCTATAAGCAATTTACACTTAGTGCCCAGGTCGCTTTCGTCTGGGATAAGTATATCTGGGATAACCAGGGCGGCGGTATTGAAAGCGATGGTGCCCGCTCACCAAGAAGTACTACCCTTTATCTTTATGAGAATCGCTGGACAACCCCTGGCGAAGAGTCACTTCTTCCAATATTTGTTTGGGGAAATACAAGCAGGAGTAATGAAAAGAGGCAGACCCGTTTCTTATATGATGCAACTTATGCCCGTTTAAGGGATATAACTCTCACATACAATTTTAATAGTTCAGTTACTGACAGATTAAAAATGCAGTCACTGTCTCTGTTTGTAAAGGCTAATAACTATCTAACCTGGGTCAGAGACAGGGATAAACTGCAGATAGATCCTGAAGCAGGGCTAAATGGTGTTGTGAACGGTATTGTTCCGAAAACCAAGACTCTGTCTTTTGGTGTAAATGTGGGATTCTAATATATCCTTTTGACAATTAATAAAATTTAAAATATTGAATGATGAAAAAATACATAAATACAATATCAGGTAGATTTCTTCTGATATTTACCCTAATAGTGTTTTCTACTCTTTCCTGTTCAAAGGGTTTCCTGGAGCTGGAGCCCCAGCAGGCTGTTTCAATGAATCAGGCACTTGTTACTGCTGCTGACTTCAGAGCTGCTATTACAGGTTGTTATGATGGACTTCAGAATAGTTCATCATATGGTAAATTTTTTATACTTGTTACTGATGTCATGAGTGATGATCTTAAAGGTAATGCGGTGGTAAACCGTGCTGCCGACTGGCATTCTTATGCAGGATCATCATCCGACAGGAGTAACCTCGCCCAAAATATATGGGAAAATTACTACAGGATCATCGACCGGGCTAACCGGATTCTGGAAGCTGATACGGATCTGGATATAGATGACATAAAAGGTCAGGCATACGCTTTCAGGGCCCTTGCTTACTATGACCTGGTCCGTATATACGGCCAACACTATACCTATACTGCAGATGCATCGCATATGGGTGTGCCTATTGTAACAGAAGTTGATCCATTTCAAAAACCTGCAAGAAATACAGTGAAAGAAGTATATGACCAGGTTATCGAAGATTTTACTACGGCTCTTGGGTTAATTAATGACAACAAAAATTCATTCTATTTTTCGCAGAATGTAATAAAGGCCCTGCTTTCGAGAGTTTATCTATACAAAGAGGATTGGGCTAATGCAGTTGCAATGGCAAATGATGTGATTGGCAGCGGTGATTATTCACTGGTACCTAATGCTGACTACCCTACAATTTTTTCTTCTGATCATAGCTCGGAATCAATTTTCGAAGTAGATATGAACCCTGTAGATAATCTCGGAGGAGGCTCACTTGCAAGTAATTATCTGGCTAGCGGTTACAATGAGTACCTGCCTACCCTGGATCTATATGATACAATTACTGACGGGGATGTGCGCAAAGAGACAATGTTCCTTGAGGATCTATCAATCGGTGGTGGTGACTTCGGGACACTGAGAGTATATAAATATACCAATGAGCTGGGTTATGATAACAGCCCGGTAATAAGGCTTTCTGAAGTCTATCTGACACGTGCGGAAGCTAATTACCATATTGGTACTCCGGCTGCAATAACAGCAGCCCAGGACGATTTAACATTAATTCGTCAGAGGGGCCTTCCGGCTGCTCCTGCCGTTACAGAAACAGGAACAGATCTTCTCGATGAGATACTGCGCGAAAGGAGAATTGAATTGTGTTTCGAAGGTCACAGGCTGTGGGATCTCACAAGGAACAAGATGGGTGTCTACAGGAGAGATCATACTTCGGGAGTAAGTGAAGTTCCCTATCCAGACGACAGGTTTGTTCTTGCAATAGGTCTGCAGGAAACCGAGGTTAATGATAATATTATTCAGAATCCGGGTTATTAGTTTTTTATAGGTTTAGGTTAATTAGTATGCTGGCCCCAC
>JAZBOI010000106.1:0-7155 GCA_036351095.1 Bacteroidales bacterium
AGGGCTATCATGGAACTCTGCACAAGGGTACTGCTGAAAGACGGATACCTCTATTTCGAGATAAATGAAACAAAGGGAAGGGAAATGAGGGAACTCATGTTAAGCTATGGATACCGCGATATTGAGCTTATTGAGGATATTAACGGTAAAACAAGAATAATAAAAGGCCGCAAAGGATGAACAGTGAAAATTACAGGATGGCCCTGGAAAGGGCGATGGCGCTTTGCAGCAGGAGCGAAAAATGCAGACATGACATCATGGCAAAGTTAAAGGCATGGAAGCTGACCGGGGACGACGAAAATGCATCTATCATAAAGGAGCTGACAGCCGGTAAATTTATTGATGAAAAGAGGTATGCTGCGGCATTTACACGCGATAAGATACGCTTTAATAAATGGGGCAGGATTAAAATCAGGGCTATGCTCAAATCGAGGGGCATAGGTGATCCTGACATTGAGCACGGTCTCGGGGCAATTGACCATGATCAGTATCTGCAAATGATTGAGGAGGGAATAAAAGATAAGCTCAGGACGGTAAAGGCCGGCAATACTTATGAGCTCAAGGGTAAGCTGAGCCGCTTTGCATCCTCCAGGGGATATGAACATGAATATGTTTTTGATATAATAAACAGGCTCACCTCCTGAGGGCTAATCTAGAAGATAAAAACAAAGAACTGCCTGAAAGCGATTATAAAGCTTATGATGGCAATGGACGAGTCAATAATAACAAGGTTTTTGATGTGGACAGGTTTACGAAGGAGATAAACAATATTTGAAAGCCGCATCACCAGGTGAAACAGGAAAAAAAGAAATATCCTCATCCCGTATACATTATATTCTTCGGCAGCATTGAGATCACCCCGCATAATGGAGGAGAAGCTCCTGGATAAGCCGCATGAAGGGCAGCTCTGCCCGCTCAGCTGTTCATGGATACATTTTACGGGGTACTGATCATCCCCGGGGCTGAAGAAAGCGGAATAGAGGAAAATGAGAATTATTATTCCGGCAAGGACTGCATTTATTATGAGGTAACTCTTCCAGGGGCCTGTGTCTGTGCCGGTGCCTTGTGCTGTTCCGGTGCCTTTTCCTGTTCCGGTGCCTTTTCCTGTTCCGGTGCCAGGGCCAGGGCCGGGGCCCGGTTCCAGGCCGGTTCCTGAGCCTCTGCCTGCCCTATCGCCAGAAATCACATTATCACTTTTGTTCCGTCGTGTCTGTCCGGAGCGTGTCCTGCTGTTCCTCTTCAACTCCTTCAAGTTTCTCTAATTTTTCACGCAGGTCTTTCTTCTGGGATGTTCCTTCAATTTCAATCTTGTCCTCACCATCTTCAATGGTAATTTTAAAATTACCCGACTCGAACTCGTCCCTCAGGTCTTCTTCAACATCTTCAAAAGCCTTTTCAATGCTGTCCCCTATGGTACTGAAATTTTTTGAGAAGCCCCCGATAAATACGAGCTGGCTGATTGCAATCAGCAGCGCCAGGCCGCCCGTTACCAGTCCGCCTATCTGCATGCCCTTTGGGGCTGAAACCCGTGAAGCCTGGGATATACCTATTGCTCCGAGCACAACGGCCACAATGCCGGTGAAAAAAGCCAGGGCTCCCACGCAGGGGATAATGGCAATAACCAGGCTGATTATACCCATTATGAGGGCTGCTACACCCATTCCATGACCTGTGTTTTTAACTTCTTCTTCCATGATTATTCGGTTTTTGCTGTTACTCATTTTCTGTTAATATCCTTAACATATCTTTTTCTAAAGACGCCTCAGGATATTCAATGATGCGTCCAAGCTCAATTTTATTATCATAAAAGATGAATGTTGGGACGCGCTCAATATCAAAAGATTCATATTCATCCAGCGGGGCTTCCTTGTATGAATCAACCCCGATAAACCTTATCTTCTCCTTATCAAAATTCAGTGTCTCGATAATTTTCATAAACCTCGGCACCTCGCGCCTGCTATCCGGGCACCATGTACCCAGCACGATAACAATATCAATATTTCCTGGCATAGTCTTCTCAAGCTCCATAAATGCAAGGGGATCAAGCTCATAAGCACTGAATTCCCTGCCGAACCAGTATCCATGAGGCTCATTAAGCATATCATTATAGCTAAAATCCCCCAGCAGCCAGCTTTGCGGATCAAAATAATCATAATCATCATTTCCCTGTCCCTCAAGTGCATGAGCGCTTGTTAAGAGAAGGATAAAGCTTACAACTGCAATCCTGCAATGATCAATAAGCCGGTGTCTGTTTCCTGAAATCATCATTGCGCCAATTTACGATAAAAGAGCCAGAAAGCATAGAAAATCTGTTATGCAAATTATCACTCTACTGTCTGTAGCAATATCCCCAGTATCTTGATTGCTGCTGACGATACTGAAGTACCGGGACCAAATATTGCAGCCACACCTGTATCATAGAGGAATTTATAATCCTGCACAGGTATTACCCCGCCGGCTATTACAAGGATATCATCCCTGCCGTGTTTTTTCAGTTCTTCGATAACCTGGGGAATAAGTGTCTTATGTCCTGCCGCCAGGCTTGACACACCAAGCACATGCACATCATTCTCCACAGCCTGCCGTGCTGCCTCTGCCGGTGTCTGGAACAGGGGACCGATATCAACGTCGAAGCCTATATCGGCATAGCCTGTAGAGACCACTTTTGCCCCGCGGTCGTGGCCATCCTGTCCCATCTTGGCTATCATTATCCGCGGCTGGCGTCCTTCTTTTTCGGCAAAGAGCCTTGTCATTTTACGTGCTTCCTCGAAATCTTTGTCATTTTTATATTCAGAGGAATACACACCTGATACTGATCTTACCACTGCTTTGTACCTCCCTGCTACTTTTTCGCATGCATAAGATATCTCACCGAGGCTTGCTCTCCTGGAGGCTGCTTCAACAGCCAGCTCAAGCAGGTTACCCCGGCCGCTCTCAGCAGCTTCGGTTAATTTATTCAAAGCCTCCCTGCACTCATCCTCATTTCTTTCGCTCTTCAATTTAGCAATTCTTTTTAACTGTGCCTCACGGACAGAGGTATTATCCACTTCAAGGATTTCCAGGGGGTCTTCCTTTTCCAGCCTGTATTTGTTTAGGCCCACTATTGTCTGGTTTTTTGAATCTATCCTTGCCTGAGCACGGGCTGAGGCTTCTTCGATCCTCATCTTGGGCACTCCCGATTCAATGGCTTTTGCCATGCCTCCCAGCTCTTCAACCTCCATAATGAGCTTCCATGCGTTATGGGCCAGCTCATTGGTAAGGTTCTCCAGGTAATAAGATCCGGCCCAGGGATCCACGGCACGGCATATCTCTGTCTCCTCCTGCAGGTATATCTGTGTGTTCCTGGCTATCCTGGCGGAGAAATCCGTGGGCAGGGCAATAGCTTCGTCCAGTGCGTTTGTGTGCAGGCTCTGGGTGTGTCCGAGAGCTGCCGCCATAGCTTCAATGCAGGTCCTGCCCACATTGTTATAAGGATCCTGCTCGGTAAGGCTCCAGCCAGAGGTCTGGCAATGGGTGCGAAGGGCCATCGATTTTGGATTCTTCGGATTGAACTGGCTTACAATCTTAGCCCACAGCATCCTGGCCGCCCTCATCTTGGCTATCTCCATGAAATGATTCATCCCTATGGCCCAGAAAAAGGACAGTCGGGGTGCAAAATTATCAATATCAAGGCCTGCTCCCAGCCCGGCCCTCAGATATTCAAGGCCATCAGCCAGTGTATAGGCCAGCTCAATGTCACAGGTAGCTCCCGCTTCCTGCATATGATAACCAGATATGCTTATTGAATTGAAGCGCGGCATCTTCTCCGAGGTATACCTGAGTATATCTGCTATAATCCTCATTGAAAAATCAGGCGGGTAGATGTAAGTATTCCTTACCATGAATTCCTTGAGGATATCGTTCTGTATTGTTCCCGATAATTGATCCAGCCTGGCTCCCTGTTCCAGCCCTGCAACGATATAAAAAGCCATGATGGGCAGTACCGCCCCGTTCATGGTCATGGAAACCGACATCTTGTTAAGGGGTATCTGGTCAAATAATATTTTCATGTCAAGGATGGAGTCAACAGCCACGCCTGCCTTGCCAACATCCCCCACCACACGCTCATGGTCCGAATCATAACCCCTGTGTGTGGCAAGGTCAAAAGCCACTGACAGCCCTTTCTGCCCTGCTGCCAGGTTCCTCCTGTAAAAAGCATTTGACTCTTCTGCCGTTGAATACCCGGCATACTGCCTGACGGTCCATGGCCTCATGGCATACATTGCCGAATAGGGTCCGCGCAGGTAGGGGGGTAAACCCGCTGCATAATCAAGATGTTCCATCCCTTCCAGGTCATGCCTGGAATAAGTACTTTTCACAGGTATTTTTTCAGGCGTAAGCCAGTCCTTTTCAATACCCATCTTCTTTTCCCATTCCCTGAAATCTGTTTTACTTTCCAGGCCCCTGCTTATATCTGTTTTATTAAATGATGGTCTCATGGCAGAACTTAAAATGTTTCGTTAATACCCAGTTCCCTGTTATATTCCCGGAGCGTTTCCAGCAAATTCGACCTCATGCTGATGAAGTGCTTAATGCCCTTCTCCTTAAGGTCATCCATGCATGCCGGCTCACCTGCCACCACGGTTATCGCCCTGCTTTCAGCCCTGATCAGTGCGGCTATTGGTGGCACCACAGCAGGATATTCATCGTCCGAGCTGCATATCACAACAATATCTGCTTTTGCCTTAATGGCTGCATCTGCACCTTCTTCAGGACTGTCAAAACCCAGGTTATCCACTACCTTATACCCTGCACAGCCAAAGAAACCATATGCAAACTGGGCCCTTGCCTTACGCATCACAGGATCACCAATGGTAAAAAGGAATACGACCGGTGTTTTATCCAGGCTGTCCACAGCCAGCCTGAGGTCTTCAAATTCCTCTGCGGCCCTGAATATATTTAAGGGTTCGACCTCGGGCCCGTCTTTACTTTCCGGGGCCTTGCCTGCAGCTTTTTTAATGTCTGCACGCCTTATACTTTCACTATCGTTGGGGTAAATATTTGTGCCCAGCAGTTTTTCCTTCCTGAGCCTGATATTTGCCTTTCTTTTTTCTGCCGTTGCTTTTACCTTCTCCTGTATCATACCCTTCTTAAGGCATTCCAGGAAACCACCTTCATTCTCGACAGCGACAAAAAGATCCCATGCATGTGCTGCTATTGAGGCAGTCAGTTTTTCAATATAGTAGGAACCGGCAGAGGGATCGTTAACCTTGTCAAAGTGCGACTCCTCCATAAGCAGTAGCTGCTGGTTCCTGGCCACCCTTTCTGAAAATTCAGAAGGCTCCCTGAAGATGCTGTCAAAAGGCTGCACGGTAAGTGAACTGGTTCCTCCCAGTGCTGCCGACATGGCTTCCGTCTGTGTCCTGAGCATATTAACATAAGGATCATATACCGTCTTGTTCCATTCACTCGTCACGGAATGGACATATATTTTGCATGCTTCCTGTGAATCCGGACCGTAAGCATCCACTATCTTAGCCCAGAGAACCCTGGCAGCCCTCAGCCTCGCTACCTCCATGAAGTAATTTGAACCTATCCCGAATCTGAATCCCAAAGACCGGGCAGCTTTATCCACTTCCACACCCCTGTCTGTAAGCTGTGAGAGGTATTCACTTCCCATGGCCATGGAAAAAGCCAGCTCCTGTACCAGGCTTGAGCCGGCATTGCCAAATGCAGCTCCGTTAACACTGATTAGCCTGTAGTTCGGAAGCTCAGGGATGCTTTTATGCATATCGGCAAGGTAATCCATACCCTCATCCACGGCGACACAAAGTCTTCCGTTGACCATTAACCTGCCCAGCGGATCGGTTTCGATAGCTCCTTTAATACTGCCGGGTTTTACCCCCTTTTTCACGAGATAATCAGTAAAAAAGCCCAGTAGCTCTTTCGCTTTTCCCTCAGGGGAGAAATTGATCTCTATGCTTTCAGTGTAGATTCCGTCAAGGAGTGTCCTGATAAGCTCGCTACTGTATTCAGTGTCCTCATCAAAGATGAAACCAAGCGAGGTAACACCCCTGTTAAGTATGTTAAGAGCTTTGCTGTTTGCTTCCCGGGGATCTTTTACATTTATATCCTGTCTTATATACCATTCATTTCGTCCCGGGTATATCCCCCTGAGAAAAGGATATTCCCCCGGTGGAATATCGGTATGCTGCAATGATTCAATGTCCTCACGCCGGTAAAAGGGATTAACACTGAAACCCTCCAGCGTTCTCCAGACCAGTTTTTTTTCGAAATCGCGGCCCTTGAGGTCTTCTTTAACCCTGTTCATCCACTCTTCCGTGCTGACGGGAGGAAACTGTTCAAAAAGTTTTTCTTTATCAGGCATTTTAAAGATAATGATGTTTAAGGGACAAAGTTAAAAGAAATAAGTATGAAATAATCTATGCTTTTTGTCATTCCTTGCCGAATTCCATGAGGTAAGCTTTAATGAAATCATTCAGGTCACCATCCAGCACAGCCTGCACATTGCCCGTTTCATAATTGGTCCGGAGATCCTTTACCATTTTATATGGATGCAGAACATATGAACGTATCTGTGAGCCCCATTCAATTTTTTTCTTCTGCCCTTCGATCTTATCTTTTTCTTCCATCTGCTTCCGCAGCTCAAGCTCATATAGATGAGACTTGAGAATTCTCATGGCATTTTCCTTATTCTTCATCTGGGAACGGGTCTCCTGGTTTTCAATAACAAGGCCTGTGGGTTCATGGCGTAAGCGTACCGCCGTTTCCACCTTGTTCACATTCTGCCCGCCTGCACCACTCGACCTGTAAGTTTCCCACGATATATCGGAAGGATTAACTTCGATATCGATACGTGAATCTATGACAGGTGAAACAAAAACGGATGCAAAGGTTGTTTGTCTCTTTCCCTGTGCATTGAAGGGGGATATTCGTACCAGCCTGTGTACACCGTTCTCACTCTTGAGGAAGCCATAGGCCCTCTCACCTGTATATTCAAGAGTAACTGATTTTACTCCAACCTCTTCGCCCGGTAAGAAATCCAGTTCCCTGACCTTATAATTATTACGCTCGCCCCACCTTATATACATACGCATCAGCATCTCGGCCCAGTCATTGCTTTCAGTGCCCCCGGCACCTGCATTGATCTTGAGG
>JAZBOI010000107.1:0-13624 GCA_036351095.1 Bacteroidales bacterium
GTGAAATATAACAGGGAGAACGGCCGGGTAGACTTCTCCCTGGGGGAGAAGCATGCAAGAACCATCATCACTGTAAGCGATACGGGGATAGGTATGAACGAAGAAGAAAAGGCTATTCTTTTCAAGGAGTTTGCCAGGGTAAAGACAGATAAGACAAAGAATATATCGGGATCAGGACTGGGCCTGTCGATACTCAGGAAGGTTGTGGACCTTTATAAAGGATCGGTTAAAGTGAACAGCACTCCAGGTGAGGGTTCAACATTTACTGTTGAACTGCCACTGGAACAGTGATCAGCATTCCACCCCCCGGAGGCACTTCTATTCAATATAGAATTCGATCATTTTTCTTAAAGCTTCCTGACATACTTTGCAGAAGCTTTCAGCCTCATTACTTTTCATCCGGCAGTCAATCTGGGGCCGGTAAATACCTGAGGCGGAATAGCCTCCTCCTTCAAAAAGACCTATCTTATCTGCATACTCTTCGGTAGCCGGGCTTGGTATCGGAACACCAGGCTCAATCATATCCTTCCATTTGCTGTCAAAATCGACAAGCGTTGTTATATTCGGCTCCCATGGCTCAACATCAAAAGGATAGAATTCCTCGTAGGCCACATCGGAAGTGTAGTATTCATCAGCCAGGCCAGCAAATCCGTGACCTAATTCATGGATGAATACCTGGGGTGTGAGCGGATGATCTGATGTTGTTCCCGAATAATAATTATACATACCTCCGCCTCCATACCTTTCACTGTTGATCAGTACGATAATATTGTCATAGGGCACAAGGGCAGCATAATCCCTTACCGACTTGATATCGAAGGTAGTCAGGTACCTGGCCAGGTCAAAAGTATAGAAGCTGCTGTTCAGTGCCGTCTTCCGGTAAATTCCTTCACCGGGAATATCCGTACCTGATTCCTCTGAAAGGGCATCAACGGCCCAGATGTTTATTTTGTTTTTGTAGTCACTGAAAGGTGCATACTCAAACAGTATATCGGAAATTCTTTTTACATCGGTGTGAAACTTATCCATCTCTTCTGCCGTGTATCCTTCTGCAATAAAGGCCAGGTCAACAGCTTGATGGTGATCCTCCCTGCCGGATATCCTGGTGAAACGGGCTTTTTTTACAGGTTCTTTAAGTATAAAATAATCATCGGGGTGGATGATTGTTTCATATACCGTCTGAAGGCTCCCGTCCTTCATATATTTCTTCAATACAAAGCTTACATCATTTTTAGGGAAAGGGAAAGTGGCCACTTCGTAAAAAGTGCGACTGATCTTTTTTGCTTCGGCAGTGGTCTGCCACTCCTGGAAGAGTGATCCGTATCCCCTCGAATAGATAAGTTTCCCCGTTTCCAGATCGTGGATGAAATATCGCAGGTTCCCATAGTGGAAAGGATCAACAAGATTAACCAGTGAACCGCCGTAGAATGGCTCCTCTTTCATGGCAAGCGGGTAGGCTATTGTTGTTTCATGATCGCCTGCAAGCATGAAGTCGAAGCGTAATGTTTTATCGACGAAATAATCATCGAATTTCACCTGGCCCGCAAGAGACAGGCTCAGGAACACCATTAAAAGAAAGAGGCTTTGTCTCATTGTATAAAGATTTTATTCACCCGGTCTGTCGGCACTACACTGCAACAGACCTGGAGCGGTATTCTAACTAATTATTGAATCTATCCTGTTATCCAGCTCAGCCTGGTCAGTGGTGAAAGAAGCCAGGCCTGCCAGGTTGAGCAGGGTGTCAGGTGCTATTTTCCCGGTGCTGATTTTATCCAGCCAGGCTGACCTGACCGGTATCTTTCCATCCTCACTTATCCTCTGTCTCTCTTCGGGAGACAGGATGGGGAACATGTCTTCATAACCTTCATTACGCATGATATCTTCCAGTTGCTGTCCCGATTCCGGCAGCTTATTGCCCAGATCATATGCCAGCGCGAGCAGGCCCGGATCAACTTCCCAGAATTTTTCCATTGCTTCATTGTGAGGATCGAAGGATAATCCATGATCATAATCCTCTTCCAGCCTTGATTTGAAATTGCCGTCCAGTTCCCTGCGTCCCATGCCTGCCACTTTTGGTGGCATGGTAAACACATCCACGCCAGCCAGCATGTCAAGCTGATCATGGTGCCTTATACTGGCAGCTATAAGCCTTGTTTCTGTGCCCAGTTCCGATCTGATGGCATTAATATATTTCTGTGTTTCTATAACAGTTTTCTCCGCTGCACCCGTTCCTTCACCTATTTTATTATCTACAATATATGCTCCAATACGACCGAGAAATACATTGAGATAATCTGGACGTGATATGCAGGCAGCCATAATGTTCTGGCGTGCACTGAAGCCAAGTGTGAAATTTATCCTTACTCCTTTTTCTTTCAGCAGCCTGGCACCTATCAGGCCGGCAGCGGTATATGGAACCTTGATAATGAATTTTTCAGGGCATATATCCCTGTATCGCAGTCCGTAGTTAACAATTGCATCAATATCGTGGGCGGTTGACGTGTGCAGTTCAACACTGACAAAACCGCCAAATTTCCTGGTAAGTCTCAATCCATGCCTTGCGTTAAGAATAAAAGCCGTTTCCATGATCTTTTTATCACGGGGCATTGAATCGAGTATTTCCTGCGTGCGGGGTATGAAATCGTCATAGATACCCTTTTGAATAACCTTGTTTATCAGTGTATTATTCGTGGTCAGTGCTTCCATTTCTGCACTCCAAACCTGGAGGGCTTCATCAATATCGCCCGTATCCAGCCAGAGGGTGGTACCCGTGCTGTGAAGATCAGCCCAGAAGCTGTCAGCCTGTGCATTTACTGTTTCTTCTTCAATACCTTTCAGTATATAATCTTTAATCTTTTTGTCTGCCGTCATCTTATTTATCAGTTACGTAATTGTTGAAAATCATTACCTGTGGGATTCTGGAATATCCTGAGCCCGAATTCGGGTACAACAGCCAGAAGGTGATCAAAAATATCGGCCTGGATGGCTTCATATTTAGCCCATTCCTGGACTTTGCTGAATACATAAATCTCTATTGGCAGACCTTTTTCGCTCACAGGCAGCTGCCTTACCAGGAAAGTCATATCATTATGTATCTTGGGATGTTGTTTCAGGTAGGCATTAATATAGGCCCTGAAGGTACCCACGTTTGTCATTCTCCTGCCGTTTACCAGTACGCTGTCATCAATATTATGCTCTTTGTTGAAATTTTCCAGGTCCTTTTCCTTATTGTCAATATAATCCCTGAGTATCTGTATCTTTCTAAAACCGTCTATCTGTTCCTTATCCAGGAACTTAACACTCCTTACATCAATGTGGACGGCTCGTTTTATCCTTCGGCCGCCTGATCTTTCCATACCCGACCAGTTCTGGAAAGATTCCTGGACAAGCGAATATGTGGGCACTGTGACGATTGTTTTATCAAAGTTTTCTACCTTGACGGTATTGAGGGTTATATCCAGTACCGTTCCGTCTGCCCCACGCGAGGGCATGCTTATCCAGTCACCAATTCTTACCATATTGTTGGCTGAGAGCTGTACACTGGCAACCAGTCCCAGTATGGTGTCCTTGAATATTAGTAATAATACCGCGGCCATGGCTCCAAGCCCTGCAACAAGGGTTGTCAGGTCCTTATTGAAGATCACGGAGATAACTATCAGCAGGGCAATAAAGCCGATGAAAATATTCAGAAGCTGAAGATAGCCTTTAATATGCCTGTGTTCTGCAATAGGGAGGGTCTGGTAGATCTTATGCCAGGCATTGACAAAGGAAAAAAGGAAAAGCATTCCTGCAATTATCATGTACAGGTAGGTTAACTTCTGCACAAAATCAAGCCAGCCTGGGTAGGGGTCAAGTGCCAGTCCCGCCATCATGTAAATTACCACTGCCGGGGCAAAATGAGACAGGCGGGTAAACACCTTATTGTCAAGGAAGATATCATCCCACTTGAATTTGCTTTTCCTTACCACGACAGTGACTATCCGGTTAATGAAAAACCTGGCAATGATATATGCCAACCAGCTGAGGAAAACCACCAGTATAACCATTATAAGTGATACCAGTAATACCGAAAGGCTTTTGCCAAGACCAAAATTTTGTAAAATATCTCTCAGGAAAACTACGAGATCAAATTCACCAAACATCTTACACGGGGTTTTTTATAAGATCCAAAAATAGCTAATAAAATTTAAAAAAACAGTATTGGCACTGCTGGTACCGGAATCTTATTAATCAGCCTGAACTTACATGCCCGTCATGTCTGCCCTGCTCACTACCGGCCTGCCAGGGAGAGGGTTTGATTATTATTTATCTGTTTTATTATTGTTGCGGGTACGGCGGGAGGACATCTCATACAATAAAATCCCCGCGGCAACGGATACGTTAAGTGACCCAATACTGCCTGTCATGGGTATTGAAACAAGCATATCGCTTGCCTTCAGTATTTCGGGACTTACTCCCCTGTCTTCCGAACCCATGACAAGTACTGAGGGTCCGCTGAGATCAGCAGATCCCGGGTCACTGCTCCCCATTTCCGTGGCGCATATTATTTTCAGACCTGAATCTTTAAGGAAATCCAGGGTTCTCATAATACTTTTTATCCTGGCTACAGGGATCTTGTTCAGTGCCCCGGCAGAGGCTTTAACAGCTTCTGCATTAATACGGGCCGAACCTTTTTCAGGGATTATGATACAATCAACTCCAAAGCATTCAGCACTGCGGGCAATGGCACCGAAATTACCTACATCAGTGATATTATTAAGGATCAGGAGAAAGGGTTCACGGCCTGATTCATAAATACCGGGAAGCATTGAATAGATGTCGTGGTATTCAATTTCCGATATCAAGGCAATTACCCCCTGGTGATTTTTCCGGCTTATCCTGTTGAGTTTTTCAACAGGTACCAGCTGGTAGGGTATTGAATGATCCCTGACCGCCTGCATTAATTCAAAATACAGGGATCCCTTGAGTCCCTTCCTGAGAATCAGCCTGTCAATGTTTTTACCTGAAGCGATTGCTTCGAGAACAGGTCTTAAACCATAGATATAATCACTGTTTTCTTTCATCCTAAATACCTGAGGGATTATCCAGCCTGAACACAATGCCCGAACGCCAGCTTCGTATAGCTTCATCCCAGTATGATGTCACACTCTCACTCCTTATAAGTATATAATCATTGTTTGCGAACGGGTTTTCCCTGTTGTTAAAGCTGAAATAAAGAAAGTCATCCTTCACTTTATACCTTATTCCCCAACCTCTGCGGACCTCTTTCTTCATGTAGCCCCAGCGTTCACCACCAGGTGTTTTATATACCTTGTCAGGTGGCCCGTAAATTATATATATCATGCCCCTGTCGGTCCGCCATCCTTCCTTATAAGAAGTGAAGAAGTAATTGGCATAAAGAACACGGTTGTAGTATATTCTTATTAATTCGCGTGAGCGTTCAACATTTCCCGTTATGTCAAGCCAGAATTCATCCAGGGCCACTTTCACCCTGTCGCTGTTTTTCATTTCCCTTACCTGGTCTTCATTGGCAAGGTATATCAGGGGATCTATCATGGATTCAGGCTCAGACATGCCGGGAAATTCATTGCCGAAATTAAAAAAGGTGAAGCCTTCTGTCCTGTTGGTGTCGGTGGTGCACATATATATACCTCTGCGGGGGAACATAAGAGGCAGTGTGTCTGAATAAGCAAGCGCTGCAATGTCTTCAGGCTCGGTGTTAATGCCCCGGGCAGGCATCAGCATCGATGGGGGAATAGGGCTCGCATCATCCGGCTCAAAGTACATAATAAAGAGGCTGTCGGTTTCATACCTGTATAAGAGGTTGATAAATTCGTTTGGTCTGAGAACGGGATTAAACAACTCTATCTTGTTAAAATGTCCACGTACCCTGAAATTATTCCGGCTCAGCTCAGATGTCTTGTCAAAAGGCAGATGTGCATGTATCCGGGTATTTCTTATCAGATCCCTTATAACAATCTCCGCCTCGTATTTTGATCCTGATGAAGCCTGCATGGGAATGGTGTATGTATATTGCCTGTGGCGCTCTTCTTTCCTTACGCTGATTTTATAAAAACCGGTGTCAATGGCCACGCGTCCCTGCGACATGTCAAACAACCTGTAAATAATGGCCAGCTCAGCTTTAGGGACACCTTCAGGGTTGGCTTCGCTGAAATAGAGGTCATTGCTGAAAAACTTGATGGTCAGTTCCGATAAATCATTACTTGTATTATATATCTGGTACCTTGGGTGCATGGGATTTCTCAGGGGATTATAAAGGTAAGAGAGATCCCTTGTATCAGTCTCTTCCTGTTGCACCGTGGCACAGGATACCATAATGAAGATACCTGTGAGGGTAAGAAATATATTTCTGATCCGGACCATTGCGATTATTTGTTTGGTAAAAATAACAAACTTTCTTCTTTTATTCCTTCCATCTGATATTCAAGCTGCATAATACCCGGGTGTTATTTGTCCTTATTATTGCTTTTTAAGTGTTCCAGTTCAATGGATGCTTTTTCCCAGTTAATCATTTCCTTGTTTATCAGGTGGTTAATCTCCTCGTAATCTTTGAAAAAAGCATGATCTGAAATATCTGTATCATGAGCCGACAGCCGGGCATCCATACCGGCCCTTGTTTTTTCCAGTTTGCTTATTTTATCCTCAATGTCCGTAAGCATTTTCTGCTTTTTTCTCAATTCTTTTTCGTATTCCTTTTTCTGCAGATATTGAACCTTATTACCTGATTTCTTTTCCCTTTGCGTCTGTGCTGTTTGAACATCCTTCTCTTCTATGGCTTTCAGGTTCTCAATCTTTCTTTTTTCCAGGAATTCATAAACACCACCATTAAATTCCCTTATCTTTTTATTCCTGAACTCGTAGATTTTTTCAACCAGGCCGTCCAGGAAATCCCTGTCATGAGACACAACAATTAATGTGCCATCATATTTTATAAGGGCCTGCTTCAGGATGTCCTTTGATCTCATGTCAAGGTGGTTTGTAGGCTCGTCAAGGATAAGCAGGTTATAGGGTTCAAGGAGCAATTTTATAAGGGCAAGCCGGGATCTTTCGCCACCTGAAAGCACGCTGACCTTCTTGTCAATTTCTTCACCGCTGAAGAGGAAAGCTCCCAGTATATCCCTGATTTTTGTCCTTATATCACCCCTTGCAACATTATCTATGGTCTGGAAAACAGTGAGCGATTCATCCAGCAGTTCATCCTGGTTCTGGGCAAAATACCCTATATTGAGGTTATGACCTTTTTTTAGATTGCCCCCATAGTCCAGCTCCCCCATGATTATTCGTGCAAAAGTGGTTTTTCCCTCGCCGTTGCGTCCCACGAAGGCGATTTTTTCCTGCCTTTCAATAATAAAGTCAATATCGCGAAGGACCTCATGTCTGCCGTAACTTTTTGACAGGGCTTCCGCTTCGATAACTATTGTACCCGACCTTGGGGCCGGTGCGAATTTTATGGTGATGGCTGAAGCATCTTCCTCTTCTATTTCTATACGATCAAGCTTGTCGAGTTTTTTAATCCTCGACTGCACCTGCACGGCCTTCGTGTTCTTATACCTGAACCTTTCTATGAATTTTTCATTATCCCCGATCATCTTCTGCTGGTTCTTCCAGGCGGCGAGCTGGTGTTCCCTCCTTTCTTTTCTCAGTTCCACAAATTTTGAATAGGGAACCCTGTAGTCATAGATTTTACCGAGTGACAGCTCAAGTGTGCGATTACATACATTGTCGAGGAATGCCCTGTCATGGGATACCACTATTACAGCACCCGGATATGAGAGCAGGTATGATTCAAGCCACTGTATAGATACAATATCGAGGTGATTGGTAGGTTCATCAAGTAATATTACCGAAGGTTTCGCAAGCAATATCTTTGCCAGCTCAATCCTCATTCGCCAGCCTCCGCTAAGGGTGGAGCTGGGCTGATCGAATTGCCTGCGCTCAAAACCCAGTCCTGTCAGTGCCTGTTCCGCTTCAGCCCTGTACCTTTCGCCTCCCCTGATACGATATTGCTCCTGCAGATCAGTAAGGCGGTCGCAGAGACCGAGGTACTCATCCGAGCTGTGATCTTCACGTGCAGATATCTGTTCGCTTACATGGGCCATCTTCTTTTCCATTTCCTTCAGGTCACTGTAGGCTTTCAGTGTTTCATCCATTATGCTCGTGTCATCACTCAGCTTCATCTGCTGGGGGAGGTAACCCGTTGAAGAGCCGGAAGCAATTGCCAGGCTGCCTGATGATGGTTTCATTTTACCATGAATGATCCTTAGCAGGCTTGTTTTGCCAGCCCCGTTCCTGCCTGTCAAACCAATCCTGTCCTTTGCGTTAATCATAAAGGAAACACCCGAGAACAGTTCAAACCCGCCAAAAACAACACTTATATTGTCAACAGATATCATCAAAAACAACTTTCTTGTAATTTGCAAAGATAATAAAGTAAAATTTCATGTTCGGTGGCGGTGAAACGATATATCCCTCGCCGGCAGCCAGCAGTCCCGGAGCTATTTTTCTCCGTAATTAATATATTTGCATTATATTTATCGGTTAAAGCAAAACGCTTGTTGATAGATGAACGAAGGAATGAGAGATTTCGATTCTGTTCTATTTGCCCAGGCAATGGACGAATACCTGTCAAGCCTGCGGTATGCAAGCATGATACAGCGCTCATTGATGCCCGACACTTCCTTCCTTTCAGGAATACTGAAGGATCACTTTATTTTCTATCTTCCGAAAGATTATGTCAGCGGTGATTTTTACTATGCTTATCAGAATGCAGGATACACAATAATAGCCGCCGGTGATTGTACAGGTCACGGTGTGCCGGGTGCCCTGTTGTCAATACTGGGCATTAGTTTCCTGAATGAGATATTGCAGTCAAGATCAGTGCCCCGGGCCAACAGGATACTCAACAGGATGAGGGAAAAGGTAATGGATGCCCTTGATCAGAGGGGCAAGGACTATGAGCAGAAAGACAGCATTGACATTGCTTTATGTGTATATGAGCCTTACAGGTCGGTTATTCAGTTTGCAGGGGCTAACAGGCCACTGATCATGGTAAGTGACGATAAGCTGAAAGAAATTAAACCCGATAAAATGCCGATAGGTGTGGCTCCGCTGGAAGAGGTCTCATTTACCAATCACAGGATAGATGTGAAGCCGGGTGACCGTTTCTATATGTTCTCCGATGGTTACCCTGACCAGTTCAGTGAAGAAACAAACAAAAAGTTCAAAATAAAAAACTTCAGGCATCTGATTTCTTCCATTTCAGGCTGGAGTATGGACAGGCAGAAGGAGCATATCGAAAATATATTTAATGACTGGAAGGGCAGTGCAATCCAGGTAGATGATGTGCTTGTAATGGGTTTTGAAATCTAAAAGAAAATATGAGATTAAAAGCTTTCCGCATAGAAAATTTCAGATCGATAGTCGATACCGGCATGCAGAGCATTTCACCGGATAATATAACCTGCCTGATAGGGCAGAACGAGTCGGGAAAGACTTCAATTCTGGAAGGCCTCGAAGTGTTTTCATCGGGTGTTATCTCGGAGGATGTCCTGAGAAGTGACCTTTCCCTGCCAAGGGTTACCTGCAAATTTGAAATTCCAGCAGATTACCTGAAAAACAAACTGCACCCGGTGAATGACGATTTTGATAAGCTTGTGTCTTCACTCAGCAGCATTACTCTTACAAGGTCATGGAGAGCCGATCTCGAATCGCAGATGGATATCGGCGGACAGCTCCTGGAATACATCGAGCAGCTCGAGAATGACAGGAAAAAGGAACTGGATGTCATAGTTGAAAAAATTGAAGTTTTCTGCTCTGAACTTGACAAAGCAAGGGCGAAAAAGGACAAGCTTACAGATACACTGAATGAAATACAGGCAAGACTGGATGAGCATCCGGCAAGGGGGGGAGGCATCAAATTGTTCAGGAAGAAGAAGACCGAAATAAAGGATGAAGCTGATAATACCATAAATGATCTGAATGAATCCCTTAAAGAAACCCGTGAAGAACTGGACACTGTAAATAAATACCTTGAGGACAATGCTTCTCATATCAGGGTGGCCGACGACAGGTCGAAAACCATAAGCGAACTTGACTCTGCAAATAAAAAACTTGATGAAATATCAATAAGGCTGGAAGAGAGGCACCAGACCATGACCCTGCTGTCAGGACCGTCTCTTGAGGAACTGTCACATGGTGAGTGGGAGAAAGTACTTAAAGAATACAAAACAACCGTAAGTAAAAAGGAAAAGCTTGAAAAGGAACTGGACCTGAAAACAATGTTCTGCGGCTTTGTTTTTGACGGTCTTGATGAAGAAAAGGCGGGACAAAAGCTTAAAAAGATAGAAGACGGGAGGAGACTTGAATATAAAGCACGCGACCTGGGTGAAATATTTGCTGCTGACTGTCCTCATTTTGAGATGTTTGAAGATTTCGGGAGCCTGCTTCCCAATCGCATTGATATGGAAGACCTGGTGTCTGATAACCAGAATGTCGAAGGTTATAAGGCAGCCAGGAATTTTCTTGTCCTGGCCGACCTGGATTATACCTTCTTTCAGCAACCCTCATCAAGGATACTCAAACAAAAAATCGAGAACCTTAATAATAAACTGACTCTTGACTTCCAGGATTTCTGGCAGCAATATGTGGGAAGGCATAATAAGATAAGGATAAATTTTGAACTTGACCACTACAGTACCAATCATGGTGAAAAGGCAGGGAAACCTTACCTTGAGTTCTGGGTGAAGGATGAAGGGGAACGGCTGTATCCTAAACAACGCAGCAGGGGAGTAAGGTGGTTCCTTTCATTCTACCTTGAACTGATGGCTGCATCACGTATGGGTAAAAAACACCTTATCCTGCTGGTCGATGAACCGGGTGTAAGCCTGCATGCACGAGCACAGGAAGATGTGCTTAAAGTATTTGAAGATATTAAGGATAATATACAGGTAATATATACAACACATTCTCCTCATCTTGTGGATATAAATAAACTGCACAGGGTGCTGGCCGTACAGAGGGATGACCTGGCTAATCACAGGTCCACAACAGTAATTCTCGATGCAGCACGCCTGGGCGATGCATCACCCGACACCCTCTCACCCCTGCAGAGTATTATGGGTAACCCGGTGGGTGACCAGGAATTTTCCGCAGATAAATACAATATCATTGTAAATAATGTGGGTACATTTTACATGATGAATGCTGCCGTTAAGCTTACAGGCTATAAAGGAAGGATGCATTTTATCCCTTCCACAGATTCATCATCCATTCCACTGATGTGTAATATACTGATGGGTTGGGGAATGAAGTTTGCAGTGCTGCTTTTCCATAACGATAAAGAGATAGAAGTAGCCAGGCAGCTTGAAAAAATGGTTTTTGCCGATAAACCCGGTGAAAATGAAAATATTGTTATTATGCCCGAGGCATTCATGAATGCGGAAGACCTTCTTTCAACCCTGGATTTCAAAAATCTTATACTCAAGGCCAGGGAGGGAATAACGGTATCGAATTCTGAACATATAAATATTAATGACCTGCCCAGGAACTTCCTGCTCAGTAAATTCCTGAGCGATGTAAACAAGGGGAATATTACCAGGTCTGACCTGGATGAAGAATCAAAAGAGAACCTGATGCTCCTTGTCAATATACTGCAGAAGTTCAGGTAAACAAAAAATCCCTTTCTTCTGCTCAGTCCTTTCTGTAAACAGGGTAGATGTCTTTCGGTATATTTTCATACTCAATAGTTGTGAGATCGGCCGGACCGAGACCCGGTGCATCCACTTCATATATAGCCCCTGCCAGTCCGTTCTCATAAAAACCTCTCCTGAAGTGCACCCGCGATTTGAGCGAAATGATATCTATATCATTAATATCAAGACCCATGGCTCCAAGTATTCGGGTGTCGGTTACCTGGTGCAGTTCCGGGGTAATAATTACGCTGTTATTCTTCCCGAACCTTATCACTGCAGCTTTTTCATACCTGCCATAGCTGTCGAAATAAACAAGCGTCCCTTGTATTGCAACCGGCTCACCGGCATATTCGTCGGCATATCCCCCAACCATTACATCAACCCTGCTACCGGTCTTTGCCCCTGATTCCTCCAGTTGCTCTATTAATCTCCTGTCGGTTATTGTGGCTATGCAGAAATTTTCAGCACCCTGCCTTATAAGTTCGGCCAGTATATGGCTTGAGTTTCCTGTACGGTCGCTGTGATCGGCTATCACCACCGGCGTTTTTCCTTCTTTTGCAGCCTGTATGCTCAGCCTTACACCTTCGACCGGTCCGGGTAGTTTTTTACCTGCAAATTCATGCCTCACCCTCCATATATATTCACTCATATCATCGGCTATACTTTCAGCCAGTTCACGGTCATTGTTTGTTATGACCATAACCGTTGCTCCAACGTCAGGTACATCAGCGTAGGCAAAGCCAAAAGCAACCGAAACATAAACACCCGGCACACGGTCCTCCCAACGCCTGGCCCTTTCCATTATTTCCATGGCCGGTGAAACGCCCGTACCCTGGTATACACTTGGTGTTATAACACCGGGTTTCCTGGTGGTCATAACCGGGATATAATCGCCCCTGAGTGTATTTACCATTAGCCTGGCCGCCCTGGCTCCCTGGTGATAAGTGTCGTAATGCGGGTACCTTTTTATAATTATGACACCTGTTGCTGCATCAGAAAGTTCCTGGTCTTCATTGGCATGCAGGTCGAGCGTTACAATTATCGGTATATCCCCTGCAACTTCCCGCAGCCGTCTGACTATCTCCGCTTCAGGTTTAGGTATTCCGCTAACTGCCATGGCTCCGTGCAGCGAAAGATAAATACCATCGTAGGGGCCATTATTTTTAATATCATCCTGCATGGCCAGGGTGTATTTATCGAAGGCTTCCTGTGTTATCCAGCTTCCCGATGATCCACCCACAGCATCCCTGGGCGATGTTATTCCTTCGAGCTGCACACCACCGTATTCATGGATACGTTCGACAAAACCTCTTATATAAGAATCAGCATGCAATACTTCGTCGCCCTGGAGAGGGGGACCGTAATATTCAAATTCCTCAATACCTGTGGGCCTGGGACAGAAAGTGCATGTTTCATGCGAGAAAGTGGCTATGCCAATCCTGAAATCTTTTTTCCCGGATTGGCTGTCATTGGTGCATGAAAAAATGAAAAGAAGTGAAATGAATGCTATGATAATTTTTTGCATGGAAGGTGTTTTTCAATTTAGCCTTCAAGGTAATAATTTAAGAGCATATTTACTACCTTCGAATATTGTATTCAAAGTCTTGATAAGATGGGAACGGTTGAAAACAAGAAGGGTCATTCCGTTGTTAACATTATGTCAAACAATAATAAAATGATATGAACAGGTTTATGGGAATGGCAATTATATTCTTCAGTGTTTTCTCTGGAGCTTGCCATAATACAGATAATGAAACAAATGACACAAATTACTCCTTTGAGAAAATGAATTCTGACAATACTGAAATATTATACCTGGCACTGGGTGATTCCTATACTATAGGTGAAAGTGTTGAAGAACAACTACGCTGGCCGGTGCAGCTTGTGGAAAGATTGAGAGAGGATAATGTTAA
>JAZBOI010000108.1:0-6158 GCA_036351095.1 Bacteroidales bacterium
CTCTGTTATATCTATGCCGTCAAAGGTAAACTGGTTGGAAGCAGTAAAGGTATAGGCCTCCCTGCCCCACCTCATAAATCCCAGGTCGATAAGGCTTGCCGATAGTTTCAGGTTATCCATCAGTATATACTCGGCTCCCAGGTCAAGGCCCAGCCCAAAATTCTTAAAGCTTGGTCCCACTTCATTGAATTCGGCATTTTCCCTGAAAAGTATATCGTAAATAAATCCATCCTCGTCCAGTGTAACGTCAAAAGGGCCGTTAAGCTTCAGGGCCACGCTGGTATTAAAAACATGCGAATAATCCTCGTTTACATCCACTTCCAGCTCATCGGCTACAAGAGATGCACTCATGGCCCCCTGCATCAGCTTGAGCCTTCCGCCCACACGCAGCCGATCGCCTATGTCCCTCGACAGACCCACATGTGTCTCGAGGTAAGCCTGTGCATTCATGCCCATGCCTGACAGGTCGGCTGTTGTGCCAACAAAAGTTTCATTGCCCTCCAGCGCCAGGGTCAGAAGGTCAACAGGCATTTTTGCTCTTGCCATCCCCCTGAAAGCAATACCTATATCCAGCCACCAGACATCAGACAGGTTAACACCCACGTTAATGATGGGCACACTGACCTCCGTTGACACGAAACCTTTCTGTCCTATACTGCGGAAGAACCTGTCCCTGTCGTAATCGGGATGCAGGATGGTCATCACCGAATCAGTTCCCGGCATGGGTTGCAGCAGGCGGGTCAGGTTGAGCAGGTTATTGCTCATTCCGAAGTAGGCGCCCGACAATCCGGGGATGCCTATATATAAATCGGCATCGGGCCTGAAGGCCGGGTTCATCTGTGTGGACTGAGGTATATTCAGAAAATATTGTGTCTGTATGTGCTGTGCAAATACGCCCGATCCCGAAAGAAGGATCATTATCATCAAAGCACTTGTTCTTATTCTCTTCTTCATGATTATTCGTCTTCAGAGTTAAAATTCAGGTTTAAACCGGCCTGTATGCGTATGGCGGCGGCAAATACTATATTATAATCGGAATAGATCTTCACATCCCTTGTACCACCCTCGCTTGTATTGAGCATAAAGGTTAATATTATCGCATCAGCCTCCTGCGATGCATCGATAAACTCGCCTGTCATCTCAACCTCGACAGTTGTTATCATGGGTTCCGTAACCCTCCCGTCATTATCGACCGGGGCAGCCTGTATCAGGTTGCCAGGATCAATTGTCTCAAGTATGGTCATGGATGTTGAATCGTATAATTCAAAGATGACACGGGCATCCAGCGGGAAGCCGTTCTCCACGTAAAGATCAAAACTTAACTCTTCAAGCATCTCCAGCGGGTTGTCCTCTTCGGGATCATCACTGCGCAGGAAATTGTCAGTGGTGTCCGACAGCTGCAGCATATTAATCCTCAGATCCATGGGGATAACTACCTCCATGTCGGCGATAAGACGGCTGTTGCCAAAAATGATGTTGTCCGTGGCAGGTTCCCCGTCAGGGTTTATACCGGCAGAACCAAAAAATTCAATTTCATAGGGCAGCATTGAGATAAGGTCCGGCAGGTTGGAGTTCGTCCTGTCAATAGTGAAGGATGAGCTTACATCCCTGTTATCTATGGATGAGGGATAGTCAAGGTCAACCGGCCCCCTGTCAAGTGCCACCTCGCCTTCATCATCCATTCCCTTGATCTCGGTATCTATCCTCATGGGCAAACCGAATGAATTGCTGTAGCTTATGGTGACAGAGGGATTGGCAAGGTATATCGATCCGCTGAGCTTTGAAAACAGGTCTTCCATTTCCAGGTCAAGGGTATCCCTTTCCAGTTCCTCCGAGAGATTGCCAAAATAGCCTGTCACATAATCAAATTCCGGTTCCCCGACCTCCAGCCACAGGTTTATACTGTCGGTAGGCAGGTAGGTGCCCGGGGGTGACGGCACAGTGATCTGCCATTCCACCGGCAGGCGGTTATAGGGTGTCACCGGGTCGGCATCAAAGCTCGCCAGGTATCCTCCAAGGGCGACAGAACTGTTGATGCTTGAGCCCGCCGGGATAGTTTCTGAAATAACCAGGGGGCTGCCTCCATTTACTATTCCGGGCACAGTCAGTTCAACCTCCACATCGAAGGTGCACCACGATCTCAGGTTATAGTTAAGCTGTCCCGATACAATGTTCATCTTCTTGAGCTTCCTGTCTTCACCCGGCTCGATAACCAGGGTCTCCTCTCCATCAGGATCCATCCCGTCAACTATCAGGTGTGTCTCCTCGTAGCTGAAGAGGTTAAATTCGGAGTAGAAATCATCCAGCCCGAAATCAAAGACCGAGTCCTCTTTGAAAACCAGTTTCACCAGCTTATCCTCATCAAAAATCACGGTGGTATCATTGGGTTCCACAAGATCCTCCAGGCTCAGTTCACCCTTGACTGCCCGCAGGACGAGTGTCGGGTTAAGAGCCATCTCCCCTGATAATTTATCCATATCATAGCTTTCCTTTATACATGAAGGCAGTAAAAGGAAGATTACCAGGATAATAAATACCGTTTTGTTTTTCATTTGACTGTCTTTTATCGTGTTAGCGTGTTATTTCATAATTATACAGGAAACTGTCGCTGCCACCGCGTATTAGGTTAAAGCCACCTCCCCTGTTAAGCTTGCCCACAGAGAAAGAACTGGTGCCGTTGAGAGGGAAGCCTTTCAGGTTCTTTCCCCTTTCGTCAAGCACGTAGATCTTATTTGCGGAAGCATCGGTAAATCCAATCTTCTTGTCATTTGAAGAAAATTCAAGCCCGTAAGGACCTTTTATATCATCCGAGCTCAGTGTCATGGTAAACATCCTGCTCCTGTTATCATCATAAGCCGTCAGGGTCTTGTTATCCACATAGATAAATTCGCCCGCCCCGTCGGCATCCAGGTCAAAATATTCAAATACCGGGTCCTCTGAAAAACCGTTCATCTCGTATGTCTGCACCTCTCCATTGAAATTTACCATCTTTATCGAACCATCCTCGGAGGCCAGTACCATCCTGGGCCTGCTCCCCGTGGTGATCCTGAGCGACGACCGCTTCGATCGAGCCACCTGTTCCTTCATCTCCACCCTCACATTACCCCTCCTGTCAAGGATATACATATTATCATCATCATTCAGCACAAGGTAATCCTTGCCTGAGACCCTGAAAAACTCCACTTCATTCCTTACAGTAGAGCTTGTAGTGAACTGGTTCCATCCTTTCACCGTGTTGCCTGCTTTGTCATAGGCATAGACCTTCCTGTCGGCACCACAAATGAAAAGCCTGTAATCCATATTGTTCTCGTAATCGAAGAGGGCCAGGCCGTTTGTGGCAGGCGACCTCAACTGCACGGGATACCTTTCAACATAATTGCCATTGCGGTCGATAAGGTGGAGATAGTTCCTGGAGGCAAACAATATCTGCAGCTTGCCATTCCTGTAATAGTCGATCATATAGGCATCACCTTCAATAGCCTCGTCCAGGGGCCTCTTCCACAGTATCCTCCCGGCTGAATTAATGAGGTAAAGATTATTGTTAAGGTCCTGTATGAATATCTCATCGCCCCCCGTGTAATGGTTTGTGAAAAAGAGAGGCTTGGAAAAGGCAACAGTATCCAGCAGGCTCTCCCAGACAGCCTTTGCTTCCTCCCTGGCTTCCGGTTTATACATCAGCGAAAGAGTATTGTATATCATGTCATTGCTCGATACCAGCTGGCAGCCTATGGCCTGCACCTTGCGCAATGATTCGTTATATTTTTCCAGTCCTTTCACTATCTCTTCCTTAAAAACACCATCAAGCAATGAAAGCATTCTCGATGGCACACAATAGAAATAATAACCCGCCCTGCTTGGCAGGGTGCCCTCAAACTCCCTGTAAGTAAGATCATTTGCCAGGGTCCTGCTCAAAATATTATCATAGATAAATTTTGACATGGTCTCCCTTGCACTGCTTAAGACCAGTATATCGTCATAAAAGGTTGCATATGCCGTATTTAAAAAACCACCGAAGCTGCCTGCCAGGTCATATCCCAGGTTCTCACCGGGCAGCCGGTAAAAGGTGTATTCGCTTTCATCGTCAGGTTTGTAGTTTATTATATAATTAGCCCTCGCTACGCCCTGGCGACTGTAATACTGGTTCAGCTCGGTGGCAAAAGCCTCTTCTGTGGCATTACTGCCTTTGAGGTCAAAAAGCATAAGCTTATTCATCTCCCTGTCCTGACCCTCAATATGGAGATGAACCCTTGCCATTTCACCGGTCAGCTGACCTTTCAATATATCCGCCATATACCTTGTCTCACCTTCTGCAGCATCAGGCTCATCACCCAGGGGTCTTGTTCTTATTTCAAACATGGCTGCACCTGCCGGTATATACCTGTATATATTATATGAACCCGACTCCTGGTACCTGTAGTCATAAAGCTTCTCGTCCCTGTCAACCGCCTCCGTATAACCGCTCATTACCAAACCGGCATCGTCAAGGTAAATATCGGCTTCAAGGGACGATGCCAGGCCGGGTATGCTTGAAGCCAGTCCCCTGTCAGCACTGCCGGTAAGCAGGGCTACGAACCTGGCCACATTGTCAAATATTATGTACACCTTGTTTTCATTCTTTCCCGCGGCTGCAGCTACCTTCCTGAAGCCCGGCAGGTCCCTTATATCCTTATCCTGCTCCATCTGCCTGAGCCCGGCCTCCACCAGTATGCCGGAGGGGCTCACCAGTATAACACCCTTAACCAGTGAAATGAACAGTGATGATTCACCGCTGCCGGCCTTTACCAGCTCGTAGATATCACTACCCTGGTATTCCTGCCTGCTGTGCCTCATGCCGGGCACCCCTTCCACTATCGTCCTTATGTGCTTGTCGCGTATCTCCGGGCCTGCTGCAAAAGCAAAGAGAGGCGTAAGCCTGTCCTTCCCGATAAGGTGAATACTTATAAGAACAGGATTGCCTCCTGCCAGCTGTACGTAATCGCGCTGGTGAGTCAGCGAATCAACCAGTGCTATGGCAGAGGTGAAGCGCTGCAACTCGGGTATTTCCGACATGCCCCTTATCATCTCATTCTCATTGGCCAGAGCCTCGAAAAGACCGGGCAGGTCAACTGATTCAATAATAATACCCGCATCGCCTGGAATACTGCCATAGGGACTGGCAATATAAGCCCTCTTTTTCTGCTGCAGGAAATATGCCAGTGACGCCATGCCGGCAAACAGTATAACTATAACTATGATTGTCCATTTTCTTGACACGGCATTGATGCTTTTATGAAATTTAACGTACCCAAAAGTAATAAATTATCCCGTGCAGATACAAAAGCAGCAAGACGAATAATTGTGCTGTGAAAAAAGCTTTATCTTTAAAACTTTTCCCGGAAAATATACGGGAGGAGAAACCCGGGAAACAGAAACCCGAAACAAAGAGGGCGGATAAACGAAAAGATATTGATGCCGGAAAAAAAGGGTGGAGAGATCCGGGAAACAGAAACCCGAAACAATAAGGGTTGAGAAACGAAAATAGTAAACGAATGAGAACATTATCCATTACAACAACACTGACACTGGCAGTTTTATTCCTTTTTTCCTGCACGGGGGAACAGGCAGGTCCGCTACCTTTAGCCGATACCTCCCTTACACGTGGCCCTGAAAAGGGCTCACTTGTTATTGTGGGTGGTGCAATGCGCGATACAGCTATCGTGGACCGTTTTATTGAGCTGGCAGGGGGAAAGGATGCACCCATAGTGGTGGTGCCCACAGCATCAGGTTCAAGAGAGATGGATACGGCAAGGATAACCCGCTTCCTTACAGAGCGGGGTGCCACTGATGTCACCCTTGTCCACACCTACGACTCCCTGGAGGCCGGCAGCGAGGACTTTGCCGCGCCAATAAAAAAAGCGTCCGGCCTGTGGTTCACCGGTGGCCGGCAATGGCGCATAGTGGATGCCTACGGCGGTACCATTACGGAAGAGGAGATGCGCAGGGTGCTCGACCGCGGAGGTGTGATCGGCGGATCATCAGCCGGTGCTACCATACAGGGAAGCTACCTTGCACGGGGTGATACAAAGACCAATACAATTATGATGGGCGATCATGAAAGAGGCTTCAGCTACCTGGAGGCTTCGGCTATCGACCAGCACCTGCTGGTGCGTAACAGGCAG
>JAZBOI010000109.1:0-5147 GCA_036351095.1 Bacteroidales bacterium
ACAGGAAAGGGAAAATGACCTGGCCGTGGCAACCTTCGGAAGAGGATGGTATGTGCTTGACGACTATTCCTATATAAGGCAGATAAATAAAGAGGTGATGGACAAGGAAGCACATATATTTGATATCAAGGATGGCCTGCTTTATTACCCGGGCAATAATCATGGCAACCAGGGAGAAGTATACTTCAGGGCACCAAACCCTGAACCCGAAGTCAGGATAATATATAACGTGAAAGAAGGCTATGAGACGCTCAAACAAAAGAGGATGAAGGCCCAGCGCGAAGCCGGGAAGAGCGGCAGGGAAATAACATATCCCAGCGATGAGGAACTGCTGGCCGAAGCACAGGAAGAAAGAGCAATGCTGATATTCACTATTAGCGATGAAGACGGTAATATAATGAGGAAGATAGAAAGCCCTCTGCGTAAAGGTATAGGATCCCTTGCATGGGATATGAGCTATATGGACAGAAGGGGACCGTCAGTTCCCCCGGGAAAATATTTTGTTTCCATTGAGAAATATGTGAACGGTGAATATATTGACCTTGGTGAGAAAAAGGAATTCATTATAAATGCACTTGATAACAGCGCCCTCGGCGATCCTGATTACGAAGCAAAATTCGAATTTCTTAAAAAAGCAACTGACCTGTATACAACAATAAGTGAAGTATATTCATTTACAAATGAGCTGAAAGGCGAAATGGGAAGTATCAGGGATGAACTTATGATAACACCGGCCAGGACACATGAGCTGGTGCTGGATACGAAAAATATAGAAAAGGAAATCGATGATATTATCCTTGCTATCAGCGGACGAAGGGATGAAAATGTGAGAGTGGATGCAACGGAACCGTCTATAATGAACAGGATAAGCTTTGCCGTTCGTGCAACTTCGGGTGCTGAGAGTGATATCACCGGTGCACAGAGGGAACAGTATGATATATCACTGGCTAAGATTGAAAATGAATATAGCAGGCTTAAAGATCTGTATGACAATGAGATCATGGAGCTTAAAAACAATCTTAAATCAGTGGATATTGACTGGTCACCCGGTGATTTACCTGCTTTTAAATAAACTTTTCAGCATGGTCAACTGTTAAACTGAAGAGGAGATACAGGAGGGGTTCGTTAAATGACAAACCCCTCCTTTTTTAAAATTTTTTAGTAACTTTATAGTTTGGTACAATGCTTGTAGCTTAAACTTTTATAATAAAATACTTGTATTTTAACTTTAAAGTTTATTTTTGTGGGAGTAAAATTTAGAAAATGAAAAGATTTGCAATCCTGATGGCATTTGCTTTTATCCTGGCCCTGGCGCTCAGTTCGTGCAATAATGAAGTGTGCCCGGCTTATACAAAAGCAGATACCGGGTCAGAGCATATAGGTTAAACCCGGTTAGCCTGCCGGTAATTTTTCATTCACAAATTCAGTAGACCATGAAAAAACTGCTGACTATATTGTTTATAGCAGGCGTTTCACAGGCATTATTTGCCCAGGGTGATATAGATGACCAGGAGAAGGTATTCTACAGGAATGAACGTACCGTGGGCATTAATCTAAATTCAAACGGCTTCGGAATAAGCTATCGGGAAGGAAAGAGGCTTGATTTCCTGAATAAAAGGATCATCGACATTGATTTGAACATCATCAAGCATCCAAAGGAAGTAAAACTTTCAAATCCATGGGTGCAGACAAGCGGCAGTTTTGTTTATGGAAAACAGAATGAAGTATATTCCATAAGGGGAGCCCTGGGTCATCAACACGAGATGTTCAGAAAAATGGATCTTGGCGGTGTTTCTGTCAGGTATTTCTATTCGGGAGGAATATCACTGGCCCTGGCCAAACCAATTTATTACAATGTACTGTATTATACACCGGCCAGTACCTACCAGATAAAACAGGAAAAATTTACAGCGGACATCATCGACCCCTCTTATATCTATAATAAGGCCTCTTTCTTCAAGGGCGTAAGCGAAACCAAAGTCTACCCGGGACTGTCCGGCAAGGCAGGTTTTAGTTTTGAATACAGTAAAGAAGATAAAGTAATACATTCACTTGAACTGGGAACATCATTTGAGGCATATACCAGGAAACTTCCCATCATGGCAACGGATGATAACAGGGCCGTTTTCCTTACACTTTTTGTCAGCTACCGTATAGGTATAGTGATTGATCCCATGGATCCAGGCTCAAACCGTATGCCAGGACTGTTTTTCCGCAAATAGTAAGGCCGGGCAACCTACGCTGCAGTGCCCCAGGCATTGTATGACTGACCGGCATCACTTCTCCATTATCAATTTCATACAACTTTTTGGCCTGTCATCTTGCTCCACTTCCCAATAATCATTATCTTTGCAAATTCAAGATTTACAAATAAATTATAACTAAGATGTCAAAGATTAAACTAGCTATTAACGGATTCGGCAGAATAGGCAGAAATGTATTCAAGATTGCCCTTGAAAGACCTGATATCGAGGTTGTGGGCATTAATGATTTAACTGATACCAAAACACTGGCCCACCTCCTTAAATATGATTCAACACAGGGCAAATTTCCCGGGGTAAGCCACGACGGCGAGAACCTTATTGTTAACGGGATGAAAGTCAGGGTTTCATCAGAGAAAAACCCTGCAAACATTCCCTGGCAGTCAACACCCGATGTGGTTGTTGAATCAACCGGCGTTTTCAGGGTAAAAGAGAGCCCCAAAGGAGGTTATGGCGATCACCTTAAGAACGGTGCAAAAAAGGTTATCCTCTGTGTGCCTTCAAAAGATCAAATTGATGCAACCATTGTTCTCGGTGTTAACGATGATCACCTTAAGCCCGAACACCAGTGCGTATCAAATGCATCATGCACAACCAACTGCCTGGCCCCCGTGGCTAAAGTGCTCAATGATGAGTTTGGCATTGAACAGGGATTCATGACTACAATACACTCCTACACAAATGACCAGGTAATCCTTGACCTTCCCCATTCAGACCTTAGAAGAGCACGCTCGGCTGCAATCTCACAGATACCCACAACAACGGGAGCAGCCAAAGCCGTAGGTATAGTGATACCCGACCTGAAAGGTAAAATGGATGGTATGGCGGTAAGGGTGCCGACACCCACAGGGTCACTGGTAGACCTGGTGGCAGTACTTAAGAAAGAAGCAAGCAAGGATGAGATTAACAGTGCTATGAAAAAAGCAGCAGAGGGCCCGATGAAAGGTATACTTGAATATACTGAAGACCCTATTGTTTCTGTTGATGTCATTCATAACCCCAGCTCTTCCATTTTCGATTCTCTAAGCACAATGACAAACGGCAAAATGGTTAAAGTACTGGCCTGGTACGATAACGAGTGGGGCTATTCCGAAAGGGTGGTGGACCTCGTAGAGAAAGTGATGCAATAATTTTCAAGTTAATAAATACAAAAGGGACGCGGCCGCGTCCCTTTTTTTATTCAATCAACATCTCGATCTCCATAGGCAGACCGGAGGTATCACGGAAATGCTCCCCAAGCTCAAAGATCGATTCGTCATCTTCCTCATACAACCAGGTGATCATTAAATTCTTTCCCAGGCTGTAATGAGCCCTGAGAATCTTAAGCACATCCAGCAGGTGCTTTGATGAGCCGCTGTTGATATATTCCAGTACTATTTTGATATTCAGGCTGTCTGAACTGGTAAAATATTCTTCTATCCATTCTTTAAGTGGCTGATATACCAGTTCAGGATTTTCAGGTATGGATCTTCCTTCCATGGTAAGCAGGTTTTTATCCGGGTCATAGTACATACCCGGGCACCTTGGGCTCTTTTCCTGGATAACTCTTATCTCCATGACAATATATTGTTATTCATACCTGAGTGCTTCTATAGGGTCAACCCTGGCTGCCTTAACGGCAGGGAAATAACCTGATACCACACCCACTACAAAGCATACCACCACACCTCCTATTATCCATTTCCATGGCAATATAAAAGCAGACTGCAGGGCACTTGATATGATATTACCTATTAATATACCCAGTATGATGCCAAGTATACCACCCATCTGTCCTATTATGACAGATTCATAGAGGAACTGGTTCTTGATGGTGGCTGTTTTGGCACCCATGGCCTTCCTTGTACCTATCTCCTTTGTTCTTTCGGTTACCGATACAAGCATTATATTCATAAGACCCACCGCCGCACCTGCCAGCGTGATCAGGCCAATAAGCGTTGCAGCAAGGGTCACGAATTTTATGTTCTCAAGAAGAAGGGCAGAAATGGTGTCACTTTTCGTTATATTGAAATCCGATTCGTCACGTGCATCCAGTCCGCGGACAAGCCTGAAAACTCCTTCGGCTTCACCTGCCATCATATCCAGGTCGGTTTTGGCGAAAGGCATTATGCTGATGGTAAAATCCATACCAGGCCTTGAAAAATAATGCCTGGCAGTAGTTACAGGAATGAAACAGACATTGTCACTTGATAATGCGCTGGCTCCTTTAGACTTAAGAAGGCCTACAACCTTAAGCTTGCTACCCGCCACACTGATGACCTTGTCTATCGGGTCGGTGCCGGGACTGAAAATAGCTTTCGCAACATCTGCACCTATAATGGCCAGGTTACGTGTTGATGATATCTCTTCAGGAGTAAAAGCCCTCCCCCGTTCTATCTCAAAGCCGCTTACATCAAGGTAATACTCATCTATACCACTCAGCTGAACAACCGGGTTCGTCTCCTCACTGCGGTAACTCACGGTTGCCATCCCGCTCGCCACAACGGAAATACCTACACTGGCAGGCTCCTGGAAACGCTCCCTGAATTCCATCGCCTCACGGTATGAAATATAAGGATGGTTCCTGGTACGCGACTCATTCGGACCCATTACTATAGTCATCCCCCTGCTTGTGATCTGGAAAGTGTTGGCTCCCATCATGGCAAACTGGTTGGTGAGTGAGCCCTTAATGGCATCTATGGCGGTAAGAATACCAACAAGGGCCATAATCCCAAAAGCGATAATAGCCATTGTCAGCACAGCCCTCACCCTGTTGGATGATATGGCCCTGAGCGATACTTTCAAATTCTCAAAAAATAGCCCTTTTGTTCTCATTTCATTGCACACATTGTCACTTTAAAAATACAATTATTTTAAGACAATATCCTATAAAGATGCTAAAATCCT
>JAZBOI010000110.1:0-3911 GCA_036351095.1 Bacteroidales bacterium
AAATATAAGTATAAATAAATTTGTGATGCATGTTTAAAAGACTTAAAGACTTTTTGAAGAAGGGAAAGAGACAATATATCATATTATTCATCCTTGCAGGGGGAGTGGGAGGATTTCTTTACTGGCGTTTCATCGGTTGTACATCCGGAACATGCCCGATAAAGTCGGTCTGGTATTACAGCACTCTTTACGGTTTGGTCATTGGGTATCTTGTTGGTGATCTGTCATACTCATTATTTTTTAAGAAGAGAAAAGAAGGTTCAGAGGCTCAATAAATTTTATTATTTTATCTCAAGTTTTTGTATTTTGCAGGTCTGCCATTTAGGCTGTGAGCAAAAACAAAACCTGAAAGATAAAATGAAAACCAACAGAAGAAATTTTTTAAAAACTGCGGCCATGGCCGGGGCCGGTGCCGTTTCTGCAGGAAGTATCGCTTCCTGTACTCCACGTCCTGATGAGAGTGAGCTGCATCATATCAAAGTGAATGCAGGAAAGAAATACAATCAGCGATTCAATATGTGCGGTTACCGTGCACCGTCAATAGACCTGGTAAGAATTGGTTTTATAGGTCTTGGTAGTCGTGGATCAGGCGCCGTTACAAGAATGATGAACATAGATAATACCGAGGTCAGGGCTTTATGTGACAAGCGACCTGCTGCGGTTGAAAATTCGAAGGACGCCGTGCTGCAGTATGGCTTTGCTGAGCCTGAACTGTACAGCGGTGATGAGAATATCTGGAAAGAGATGTGCCAGAGGGATGATATAGACCTTGTTTACATATGCACTCCATGGGATCTGCACACTCCCATGGCTCTTTATGCCATGGAACACGGGAAGCATGTAGCCTGCGAGGTTCCCATTGCGCGAACCCTTGATGAGGCATGGCAACTGGTTGAAACTTCGGAGCGTACCAAAAAACACTGCATGCAACTGGAGAATTGCTGTTATGATTTCTTTGAGCTGCTTACACTGAACATGGCAAGGCAGGGAATGTTCGGGGACATAGTCCATGGTGAGGGTGCCTATATACACACTCTGACAGATCTTAATTTTGACAAATTTGACAACTCTTCACCTCACGGGAGCGGATATATTGATATGTGGCGGCTGAAAGAGAACTATGGCAGGAACGGTAACCTTTATCCCACTCACGGCCTTGGCCCTGTTTGCCAGGTGATGGATATAAACAGGGGTGACAGGATGGAATACCTCACATCAATGTCGACAAATGATTTTACCATGCATAAAAGGGCGGTGGAGCTTGCTGCCGAAGATGATTTTTTCAGCCCCTACACTGAAGATAAGTTCAGGGGTAATATGAATACCAGCCTTATACGCACAAATAAGGGCCGGACAATAATGGTGCAGCATGATGTTTCAACGCCAAGGCCATATTCCCGTATACATCTCATAAGCGGAACAAAGGGCATTGCACGCAAGTGGCCTTCACCCGCAAGGATAGCCCTCGGGCATAGCTGGCTGGGGGACGATGAGTTCAATGAGATCAGGGAGAAATACACACCCGAAATAATAAGAAGAGTAGGGGATATGGCCCGCAGGGTTGGAGGTCATGGTGGAATGGACTTTATTATGGATTGGAGGCTGATCGATTGTTTACGTAACGGCCTGCCCCTCGACCAGGATGTCTATGACGGAGCCCTGTGGAGCGCAATAACACCCCTGAGTGAGTGGTCCGTGGCAAACCGTTCCAGCTCAATTGATGTGCCGGATTTCACAGGTGGTTCATGGGAGGGAAACAAGCCACATGATATCAATCTTGAAGAGGGAGGCACCACGGGTGTCAGGAAGCTGGAAAAAGCAGATGCTTCCCTGCAGCTTAATGTTTAAAATGTGCCCGGACGGCCCTGATCAGTAGCCTGCTGCCTGTCTCTTAACAGTAGCCTGTCGGCCCTGATCAGTAGCCTGCTGCCTGTCCGTCTTTTCTCGATTCAGAGGCTCCGTAATATACCCCTGTTTCGGGATCTCTCATTATTGCCTGGTAACCTCCGTAGCCACCAAGGTTCCATTGTATGCTGTGGCCTTTTCTTATCAGTTTTTGTATCTCCTCCCACCTGAAACCGCTTTCAAGGTTAAGGTTGCCGCCATCAGTCATAATTTCTCCCGTGGGCTGGGATGAACCAACGTGACGCATCCTGGGAGCATCACCTGCTTCCTGCAGGTTCATGCCAAAATCAACAAGGTTAATAACTACCTGGGCATGTCCCTGTGGCTGCATGGCACCTCCCATCACACCGAAACTTACCAGGGGCTTGCCGTCTTTTGTGATAAAAGCGGGAATGATGGTATGGAAGGGACGCTTGGCAGGTGCATACACATTGAAATGTCCTTCTTCCAGGCTGAATAACTCGCCCCTGTCCTGTAATATAAAACCAAGGCCGGGGGGGCACATACCCGAGCCCATGCCACGGTAATTGCTCTGTATGAGTGATACCATGTTTCCCTCCTTATCGGCAACAGTCAGATAGATGGTGTTTCCTTTTTCAGGCTCGCCTGCACTGTAATGCCTTGCTGCCCTTTCGGGATCGATGAGCTCACGTCTCTCAGCAGCATATTCTTTGGAAATAAGCTCCTCCAGGGGTATATCATTGAATGCAGGGTCAGAATAATATTTTGCACGGTCCTCAAAAGCCAGTTTCTTGGCTTCGACAAAATGATGAATATACTCGGCGCTGCCAAAACCCATGTTGGCTATATCATACCCTTCAAGGATATTCAGTATCTGCAGGGCTGCCGTGCCCTGGCCGTTGGGTGGAAGTTCCCATACCGTATAAGCCCTGTAATCCGTGCTGATGGGCTCAACCCATTCGGAATGATGCCGTGCCATGTCTTCATAGGAAAGGAAGCCCCCCTGCTCGTGCATGAAGTCAGAAATGACCCTGGCTATTGATCCCTTGTAAAACTCATCCCGTCCTCCCCTTGCGATGAGCTCAAGAGTGTTTGCAAGGGCAGGGTTTTTGAAGATTTCACCTTTGCGTGGTGCATGACCGCCGGGCATATATACATCGGCAACATTCGGGAATTTCATCAGGCTACGGGTCCCTGACTCCATATAAAAAGCGATTAACTCAGATACGGGAAAACCATCACGGGCATAATCAATGGCAGGTTGCAAAATATCTCCCATGGGCAGCTTGCCGAACATACCATGCATTTCAAACCATCCGTCAACGCATCCGGGCACGGAGACGGGTAAAGGCCCGGTGGCGGGGATAAATTCATAAGCCTTATCTTTAAAGTAATCAAGTTTTAGTGAGCGGGGCGACCTCCCACTGGCATTCAGCCCAAAGAGCTTCTGTTTCTGCTCACTCCATATAATGGCAAACAGATCACCTCCAATACCTGAGCCCGTGGGCTCGACAAGCCCCAGAACAGCATTGGCAGCAATTGCCGCATCAATGGCATTGCCACCTTTTTTCAGTATGTCAAGAGCAACCTGTGTGGCCAGGGGCTGGCTTGTACATGCCATCCCGTTACTTGCTATGACTTCAGACCTGGTGGCAAAATCATGACCGGTGATCCTGTCCTGGCCATACACGGAAAAGGAAAAGGATAGGGATATAAGAAGGAGGAATGTAAAATGTTTTTTCATGGGAAAATAATTTATTGTAACAAAGACAAAATTACGATAAATGTACGAAAGCAAAAATTAGCGTCCTGGACACCGTCATGTATTTGTTGGATTTGGATAATATTTTCAGTTATCTTAGTATTTAGAATGAACGGGACGATGATTGTTTATTTATCTCTGTTAAGTTATTGTTATATAATGAATTAATATTTATGAAACGGAGGATACTCGTAGTTGATGACGAAAGTGATGTTCAGGAAATATTACAGTTTAACCTGAGATCTGAAGCTTATGAAGTTGATACTGCCGGTTCATCTGAGGA
>JAZBOI010000111.1:0-4572 GCA_036351095.1 Bacteroidales bacterium
CCACATTACATATGAATTCCGTAAACCTGTCGACACCGATATTACTTTTGGCAGCCGCACAGAAAACCGGGAAAATGCCCCTCTGTACCAGCCCGGTCTTTATCCCGCTTCTCATCTCATCTTCGGTAAGAGTGTCATTCTCGAAAAATACCTCCATCAGCGACTCATCATTCTCAGCAGCTTTTTCGATAAGCTCCGACTGCAGTTCTGCTGCCCTGTCGGCATGCTCTGAAGGAATATCCACTTCTTCGTACTTTCCGCCTCCTTGTGGATATTTGAGCATCTTCATCTTGATAACATCGATGATTGAGTCAAATCCATGGCCTTCATTTACCGGGTACTGCACCAGCGTGACGTTTCCGCCGAAACGGTCCTTCAGCATCTCCACTGATTTGTCGAAGTTTGTTTTTTCGTGATCCAGTCCGTTAATGCAGATAATCAATGGTTTATTCATTTTCTCGGCATGACGGAAATGGATTTCCGTACCTACTTCGACCCCGTTCTGAACATTTATCATCAGGACACCTGAATCGGCCACATGCAATGATGATATCACGCCACCGGCAAAATCATCAAGACCGGGAGTATCAAGGATATTGATCTTGTGGTCGCCGTATTCTGTATAGAGAACAGAAGAGAAAATGGAATTTTCATTTTCATGCTCTATTGGCCTGTAGTCAGATACGGTGTTTTTGTTTTCAACCGCTCCTCTCCTGTCAATAACTCCGCCATTAAAGAGCATTGCTTCCGCGAAGGTGGTCTTGCCGGAGCCTGAATTTCCAAGAAGTGCTATCGACCTGACCTGTCCGGCTTGATATTTTTTCATCCCTTAAAAGTTATTATTAGTTATACAATATATATATACCTGTTTTGAGCGCACAAAGTTAGAAAAAATATTTCTATTTGTCATTGTCAGTAAAATGATAATTACTCTTAAGCCTGCTTAAATATGCCGGGTCTGGCATAAAATTTTTCCACTGATTATTTGCACGGTACAAAAATTTTCCTTTTCTTTGCGCCGGTTTTGGAGACCCAGGAGTACCGGTTGTTTCCTCCTAAGTGTAAGTGAATAAAAAATATTCTCAGGGAGACGGTCGGGAAGGAACCTGTTAGAAACTTACGTTTTTCAGGTAAATACAGATGGCGAAAACCGGATATACTGCAAAATAGTGCAGGTGGGGGACTTTACCCTCATAAGGAGACAGGAACATTATGAACTATAGTTTAATATAAACAATTGTATTTATGCCAACAATACAACAATTAGTAAGAAAAGGCAGGAAAAGGCTTGCAGAGAAAAAGAAGGCTCCTGCACTGGATTCGTGCCCTCAGAGAAGGGGTGTATGTGTAAGGGTTTATACAACCACACCAAAGAAGCCAAATTCGGCCATGCGTAAGGTGGCAAGGGTAAGGCTTACCAACGGTAAGGAAGTAAACGCTTATATCCCCGGGGAAGGACACAATCTCCAGGAACACTCTATTGTGCTTATCAGGGGCGGAAGGGTAAAAGACCTTCCGGGAGTACGTTACCACCTTATCAGGGGAGCACTCGACACGTCGGGTGTTGAAGGCCGTACGCAGAGACGTTCAAAATATGGGGCTAAAAAGCCAAAGAATTAGTTGTTAACGTTGTAAGGACTTAGATAATGAGAAAATCAAGACCAAAAAAGAGGATCATTCTTCCTGATCCCAAATTCAATGACCCTTATGTTACAAGGTTTGTTAATAACCTGATGCTGAGTGGTAAGAAGAATCTTGCATTTAAAATATTCTATGATTCCCTGGACATTGTTGAGGGGAAAATGCAGGATGAAGAAAAGAGTGCACTGGAGATATGGAAGCAGGCCCTGGAGAATATTACTCCCCAGGTCGAGGTCAAAAGCCGCAGGGTTGGCGGGGCTACCTTCCAGGTACCCATGGAAGTGAGAGGAGACAGGAAAATAAGTATCAGTATGAAGAACCTCATCTTCTTTGCCCGCAAAAGACCGGGCAGGAATATGGCAGAAAGACTGGCTGCAGAAGTGATGGCAGCCTATAAGGGTGAGGGAGGAGCATATAAAAGAAAAGAAGACACACACCGGATGGCCGAGGCTAATAAGGCTTTTGCACATTTCCGGTTCTAGATAGCATTAAAAGTAATATGGGTAGTAACCTCGAATATACAAGGAATATTGGCATCATGGCTCACATAGATGCGGGTAAGACCACCACTACGGAAAGGATACTTTTCTATACAGGTGTTACCCATCGTCTCGGTGAGGTTCATGATGGTAATGCTCAGATGGACTGGATGATCCAGGAGCAGGAGAGGGGTATTACCATTACTTCAGCGGCAACAACCACATTCTGGAAGTACCTCGATAATGAATTTAAGATCAATATTATCGATACACCGGGACACGTTGATTTTACCGTCGAGGTTGAACGCTCACTGCGGGTACTGGATGGTGCAATAGCAGTTTTCTGTGCCGTAGGTGGTGTGGAACCGCAATCTGAGACAGTGTGGAGACAGGCCGACAGGTACGGGGTGCCGAAGCTGGCATTCGTAAATAAAATGGATCGCGTTGGTGCTGATTTTTTCAGCGTGCTGGAGCAGATAAGAGAAAAGCTCGGGGCAAATGCAGTACCTGTTCAGATACCCATAGGCTCAGGTGAGGATTTTACCGGGGTGATTGACCTGATTGAGAACAAGGCTGTAATCTGGTTCAGCGATGAGACCCTCGGAACAAGGTATGAATTGCATGATATCCCGGAAGATATGCTTGAAGAAGCAGAAGAGTGGAGAGCTAAACTTGTGGAAGCCGTTGCAGAAGCTGATGACACAATACTGGAGCGCTACCTCGATGATCCCGATTCAATTACCAGGGAAGATATGCTTAGCGTTATGCGCAAGTCAACAATAGAAGGACTTGCCGTACCGGTGCTTTGCGGATCAGCCTTTAAGAATAAAGGAGTACAGAGATTGCTTGATGCCATTGTGGCATACCTTCCATCACCACTCGAGGTGGGAGGAATAAAGGGAATAAATCCCAAGAATAACGAGGAAGACATTCGTATGCCCGATGAAAATGAGCCCCTGGCCGCCCTGGCATTCAAAATTGCCACCGATCCCTTCGTTGGCCGCCTGGCTTTCCTTCGTGTATATTCGGGTATGTTAAAGACCGGTGACATGGTGCTTAATATGCGCACCGGCAAAAGAGACAGAATAAATCGCCTGTTCCAGATGCATGCAAATAAGCAAAATCCAAAGCAAAGCATTTCTGCAGGTGATATATGCGCCGCCGTTGGTCTAAAGGACCTGAAAACAGGCGACACATTGTGTGCTATACATAAGCCTATATGGCTTGAATCGATGGAATTTCCCGAGCCTGTTATCGGAGTTGCTGTTGAGCCTAAAACACAGGCTGATATAGATAAGCTCGGCATAGCACTGAATAAGCTGGCAGAGGAAGATCCTACGTTCCAGGTTAAAACTGATCCCGATAGCGGCCAGACCATTATCAGCGGGATGGGTGAATTACACCTGGAAATACTTATTGACCGTCTGAAAAGAGAGTTCAAGATCGAATGTAACCAGGGTAAACCACAGGTTGCATACAAGGAAGCGCTTACTGCTCCTGTTAAACACCGGGAGGTGTTCAAAAAACAAACAGGAGGAAAAGGTAAATTTGCCGATATAGAGGTTGAAATAATGCCTGCGGAAGATGGATTTGCCGGGCTTCAGTTTATTGACCAGGTCAAAGGAGGTAATATACCCAGGGAATTTATTCCTTACGTTGAGAAAGGTTTCAAAACGGCAATGAATAATGGACCCCTGGCAGGATTCCCCCTTTATAACCTGAAAGTTGTACTCAAGGACGGTTCATACCATCCGGTTGATTCAGATTCACTATCCTTTGAAATCGCAGCACGACAGGCGCTGAGAAATTCAGCTAACAGGTGCAAACCCGTTCTGCTTGAGCCAATAATGAAAGCGGAAGTGGTAACACCCGAGGAATTCGTAGGCGACGTGGTGAGCGATTTTAACAGGAGAAGAGGAAAAGTGGAAGGTATGGAATCGAAAGCAGGTTCAAGGGTTATCAAAGCAAAAGTACCGCTGGCAGAAAACTTCGGTTATGTTACCGTACTCAGAACCCTTACTTCCGGCAGGGCTACTTCTACAATGGAGTATTCCCACTATGAGGAGGTGCCTGAAGAAATTGCAAAAACAATTATAGAACAAATTAAAGGTAAATTCTATTAGAGATGAGTCAGAAAATTCGTATTAAACTGAAATCTTATGATCATAACCTCGTGGATAAATCTGCCGAGAAGATCGTTAAGACGGTAAAATCAACTGGTGCAGTCGTTAGTGGCCCGATACCTCTGCCGACACATAAAAGGGTGTTTACCGTGCTCAGGTCAACATTCGTTAATAAAAAGTCGAGAGAGCAATTCCAGCTTTCCAGTTATAAGAGGCTGCTCGATATTTACAGCTCAACACCAAAAACAATTGATGCTTTAATGAAGCTCGAGCTGCCCAGTGGGGTGGAAGTAGAAATCAAAGTGTGAAACCAGTAAAGATTAAAGAAA
>JAZBOI010000112.1:0-2320 GCA_036351095.1 Bacteroidales bacterium
CCGCCGCTTCGTAAGGATCTTTGACATCGGGTGCTTCGGGAAAGACAAGGGGCACAATAAGAGATACCCCTGATTTTTTTATTTCATCCAGCAGTTGATATTCATCACCCCCGCCTTTTACAATGTATTTTATTCCGAATTCATCACCTATTGCATCGGCCCTCAGTATTTCATACTTATCCTGCACATCGAAGATAGCGGGCAGCGAACGATTATTTTTTGAAGCTTCAAGAGAAGCATCATAGAAATAACCCTTTGGCAGTTTAGCGTACCAGTCGCTGTCGATATAATACTGTCGCAGAAGGGCAATTGACCCAAACTGTGACGAAGGGTACCTGTCAGCCGATGATCCGCTGTTAAAGGCATAGTTGGCACTTGCCTTATCTTTCAGGACAACATTATTTGCCCTGTCATCTGCCAGGCTCACCAGTGCCGAAGTGCCGCGTGCAATACCATCATCCTTGAAGGTGAGCACCGCCCCGAACCCGGCCTTGCGGAATTCATCTGCCTTATCATCATCAGGCTTGAATTCGCTGAGTACGTCATAGCTCTCATGGATACCCTGGTTCCAGTAATCGGCCACCCTTGGTTCCTCCTGCTGTGATGCTCCACCCCGCTGCATCTGTGCCGCATAGCGTGCCATCGGATCAGTTGTCTCCCTGCTCTGCTGCGGGACTCCATAAGTGGTATAGATGTCAATAAAGGAAGGATAAATAGTTTTACCTTCCAGGTTTATCACCCTTGTACCATCCGGAAATTTTATATTCTTTCCAATGGCTTCAATCCTGCCTTTAACGATAAGTATATTTGTTTTAACCGGCTCACTGTCATATGACATTATCACATCAGCACCGGTAAGTGCAAATATCCCGGGTCGCACATCACTTATGCCTTCGGTGGGTTGGTTATCCTGGGACATGGCGATACCCGCCAGCAGGCATACGCCTGCTATTAAAAGAATGATTTTTTTCATTATGTAATTTTTTGGTTTTTTGAGCTCATCCCCTGAGATAATCTTCAAGGTAGCTGTATCTCTCTGTCAATTTGCCGTTTTCGCATATAGTTGCCCGCTCCAGCATGGGTGTTCTCCGATGGTTTAGCAGGTCATCCATAATATTGTCGATCAGCTGTCCCCCGAAATCCGATGCTGCATCCCTGGGCAGTTCACCGGGAAGGTTATCCACTGACATCACTGTAATATTGTCAGGGTTCCTGAAGGGCCTCTCTTCTTTTCCTTTTTGAGGATTGAAGCCATAGAAAGGATCGGCTATTGTTGTAGCCCTTACTGTTGATGGTATGGGTCCATTTATATCACAGCTGATATCAGCTATCACCGAAATGCTGAAATCGGGTTTCTTCAAATCATCCAGTGTAAAGAAAACTGGTGAGTCGGGATCCCAGAAATGAGCGGCTATGAATATATCCGTAACTTTTGTATATGGTTCAAAAGCCGATTCATAGGCAGAGGGATTCTCAACAAAATCCTCAAAACTGAATGCTTTACCATCTTTTCTTCTTGTATAGTGCTGCGGTCCTATCTGGCACACCACTGGCACGTCGAATGTTTTATTCAGGAAATCCTCCGGGCTGACCTTAACTGCATTGGTATTGCTCAGTGTCTCCATGGCACCGCCTGACACCCGTCCTTCACCTGTGACAAGAATTTTAAGCCCGGGGATGAGGTCGATCATTTTTAGTCCTGCCCACACTTCATCAAGATCCTTGCATTCATGGCATGGTTTCAGCTTAAACCTGTCAGTTCGTATGCCACGGGCCCTCAACCCATTATAAGCCCCGACTATTCCTGCCCAGCGACCGAAGGCAACAACCCTTTCACCATTATCCTTTGTAAGATACTCATAATCAATTAGCGTTACCTTCTTATCTATCATAGACTTCAGCATATCCCTGTTATAAGGCTGCTCCTTGGCTACATGTGCAAAAAAAATATATGTTTTACCTTTTATAAAAGTAGCCCTGTCCACTTCCTTGACTCCCATCAGGATATCGCAGTTATCCAGGTTCTCACGCAGGTGTATTTTAAGATATTTATATTCATCATCTGTATAACACCGGTAATCACTTGGCTGCACATAAAACTCTGCTTCGGGATATTTGATCTGCAGGTCAACTATCTGTGCCGGGGTTAAAGGCACTCTCTTATCAGGTGGATTCTTTGTCTCCCTCAGTATTCCTACTCTAACTCTGTTTTTCATCCGTAAAAATTTTTCAGCATTAATGATTGATGTGAATTTACGAATTTCGGCTCAATTTTTGCAGTATTATAACAGGTATTATATAACATATTCATACCTTTGTA
>JAZBOI010000113.1:0-3089 GCA_036351095.1 Bacteroidales bacterium
GAGGCTGATGGAAGGGAAAAACAGGGAAAACTACGAGGTGTTCAACCTTGGCACCGGCAGGGGAGTGTCGGTATTTGAAGCCATAGAATCATTTGAGAGGGTGTCGGGGAAGAAACTCAAATACAGTGTGGTGGGCAGAAGACCGGGAGATATTGAAAAGATATGGGCCGATCCCTCGCTCGCAAACAGTGAAATGCACTGGTCGACACGCTACACGCTCGACGATGCCTTGAAATCGGCCTGGGAGTGGGAACTGGCATATCGCAAAATGAAATGACCATAAACCTGGCTTGCCAGCACACGAAGTAAGTGCAAACAGATGGAATAAGTCAAAATAGCAGAATCATTATGGGAAAAACTGTGCTCATAACCGGCGGCGCCGGTTTCATCGGTTCACATGTCGTTCGCCGCTTCGTAAAGAAATATCCCTCATACAGGGTGGTCAATGCCGATAAACTCACCTACGCGGGCAACCTCCTTAACCTTCTCGATATTGAAGATGCTGATAATTACATTTTCGAGAAAACGGATATAGTCAATGAAGAAGAGGTATTTGCCCTCTTCGATAAATACAGCTTCGACGGTATTATACACCTGGCGGCCGAATCACATGTCGACCGGTCCATCTCATCACCCATGGAATTCGTATATACCAATATTGTAGGCACCGTTAACCTTCTGAATGCATCAAGGAAAATATGGAAGGATACAGGCGGGAAAGTATTTTACCATATCTCAACCGATGAGGTATACGGATCACTTGGCTCTGACGGGCTCTTCACCGAAAGCACACCCTATGATCCCCGCAGTCCCTATTCAGCATCCAAGGCAGGTTCTGATCATTTTGTCAGGGCTTATTTCAATACCTACGGCATCCCCGTGGTGCTGAGCAACTGCTCCAATAATTACGGTCCTAACCAGTTCCCTGAAAAGCTTATACCCCTGGCCATAAACAATATCAGGAACAAAAAGGAAATACCGGTTTACGGTAAGGGTGAAAATATAAGGGACTGGCTCTTTGTGGAAGATCATGCCCAGGCCATAGACCTTATTTTCCATAAGGGGAAAAATGGCGAAACATATAACATAGGCGGGAATAACGAATGGAAGAATATTGACCTGCTGCACCTGCTCTGTGAGCTGATGGACGAGAAGCTTGGAAGGCCGGCCGGCGAATCGGCACAGCTGATCACCTTTGTAAAAGACCGTGCAGGTCATGATAAACGCTATGCCATCGATTCATCGAAAATAAAGAATGAACTGCACTGGACACCCGACCATAAGTTCAGGGATGGCCTGGGCAAAACAATTGACTGGTACCTTGAGAATGAGAAATGGATGAAGAATGTCCTTTCGGGAGCTTACGAAAAATATTACGAAGAGCAGTACCTTAAGCGTTGATGCCTCAATACAGAAAATTACTGATCAATCAGAACCGTAGAGGTGATTTCAAAGAGTACCGCCTTAAGCGCTGAAGCAGCTCATCAAAACAGCTTACTCCTCGTTCAGAACAGTGTAGGTGAGCTCAAAGCGCACCGCGTCATCACTATCCCTGTTAGCCTTGAGGATGAGATTCTTGGTGCCAAGCGATTGTAAAAAGATCTCAATCACCGGGTCAACTATCTTACCTTCTATATATTCCTGGACAAAATTCGAAATATTAAGCTCGTAAAGATTGGTAATCTTACTGTAGGTGCCGTCAAGGAAAGCCCCGTTGCTGCCAATAAAATAATCGGGCAGAAGCCTTTTGACACCTGCACTGTCATACCTTACCAGTATATTTTCAGGAACCATGTCTTCGGTATAGTCTTCATCATTAAGGTAAACAGGCAGGTACAGCCTGGCTTTGTTCACTGCTATATTGCCTGCAAGTGGACGGAGATTCTCCAGCCCCGGGATGATCATCTTTGTGAACACACCTTCCATGGATTGTATATAGGCAAGCGTGTCCTTTATAGGCTCGTTAATGTATTTTATCCTCTTTTCGGGATCAGCCTGGTCATAATCATGCAGGTACCTGTTGTAATTCACGCACCTTTGATTAATCAGGAATTCATAAAATCTTGATTCCCCGGATGCATCGGTGTAATAAACCACTATAGATGTATTGTCGCTGTAAATATCCACTACAAGCATATGGTAACTGCCTGACTGGGGATATTCAAAATAAAGTCCGTATAAATAATCCCTGAAGTCAATGGTATCAGTCCCGAGAAAAAGCTTGCTCGTATCCCTCATTAAATAATTACCGAAAGAAAGGGGCATGTCAATCTTAATCAGTGAGTCGGCTCCCTCTTCAAGGGCAGGAATCGTAAGTGTGGCCAGCCTGTAATCGCCCATAAAATCCTTTAAGGGGACATCGCCATTCACCTGGTAGCTTGAGTCAGCAGACAATCTTTCAGACAGCTCACCAATATGTAAAAAGCTCTCTTCCGGCATCTCCCCTATTACATTATTTACCTGGAGGTACATCCTCACCGAATCAACACTCGCCAGGCCAAAGCCGGGCCAGGCGGTCGCGAGCCATAACTGGGTAACAAAATCTGAACTGGTCGCGCCAAAATACGGATCCACCAGGGTGCCAAGATAGGAGATCGACGGGGTAATTGATGTGGCACTCTCATTGAAAAAGGTATACATGCCCACATCCATGGTGTCCACCCCCACTATACTGTCAAAGTCAACATCCGGCAATATACCGTCACCAATGGTTGAAGGGTCTTCCTCGCATGAAACAATGAAGAAAGCCATTGCTGTAAGCAGGGTAAGTATGTTATGAATATGTTTCCTCAGGGTTCTTTGTATCGCTTTGCTTGCAGAAGCTGTCCTATCAGATAATTTTATCATAGAATTCATTATACGCATCAATATATTCCTCTTCATCCTGGTGTCCAAGCACAGGCTTTTCCTGTGACCTGACATATTTTTCCACTTCTTTGTTTATCTCCTTACTACCAATAATTATGCCATCTGCATTGTCAATGGCCAGCTTTGATATGGCAAAATAATCAGCCCCACCAGGAAAATCAAGATATTTTTCTTCTATACCGTCAGAAACAAGCTTGTCAGTAAACGATTCCCTGAACGGC
>JAZBOI010000114.1:0-2378 GCA_036351095.1 Bacteroidales bacterium
AACCAGGTCATAACCCTCTTCCTTTATCATCCTGTACAGTTCGGGTATCTCATCCGGACTGTCCTGCAGGTCGGCGTCCATGGTGATAACAACATCCCCTTGAGCTTTTCTGAAACCTGTATGCAGTGCTGCGGCCTTGCCGTAATTACGCCTGAAGCTTATGCCACGGATATTTTTGTTGGCTTCACTTAGACTTTTAATGACCGGCCATGACGAGTCAGTACTGCCATCATCCATTAGAAGAATCTCATATGACAGCCCGGCACCCGTACAGGCGCCTCCTATCCATTCCACAAGTTCGGGAAGTGATTCTTCTTCGTTGTATACAGGTACTACAACAGATATATCCATTAGTTATTCTCTTCTTCCTCGGCTATTGCATCGTCAATAAGCGGGTTGCCTTCCCTCTTTGTGAAAAGGCTGATGATCAGTGATAAAATAGTACCAATAAAGACACCTGCAAATATACTGCTGATACTCATAACAAGTGGTGTCATAATCTTTCTCTGTATTTGCATCGACTGCTCAATCATCCCTTCTGCCATGCCCCTCTCAACAAGTTGTTCTTCAGTAAGTGCAAGCATTTTATCCGTAAGATTTGGATCAATGAATTTATAAAGGAGGTAGGTAAAGACAGCTGAAATAATGCTGTAGTAAAGCATTATAATAACTCCGGCACCCAGGGACTGCCCGTAGGTTATAAATCCATTCAGGTATTTATCCCGGTAAGATTTAATACCCAGGAATATACCTACAATAATCACGATCCAGAATACCCAGCCCAGGGTCCTGTTAGTTGTCTGATCAAGGAACCAGAGAGCAAGGGTCCAGATTATTCCAATTAAACCAAGAATAATACCTGCATTAAGGTTGGCTTTCCATGGTGATACTTTATTTTCCATGATATTAAGATTAGTTAGTTTTAAATGCTGATCAATTCTGCATTTTAGGCAAATATAAAGGAAAATTTGATAAATGCCAGACTGCGGTGTTCACGATTTAATTTTTGGGTAGCTGTTATAAAATTAGTATTTTTGCATGGGGTAAGTCTTGTACGACCAGCTCCTGCTGAACTCCCCCAGGACCGGAAGGTAGCAAGGGTAGGCGGTTGTAGCGGTGCGATGCAAGTAGCTTACCCTTTTTTTTATCTCCTTTTAACCTTCATTATGCCTCACCGGGGATCAGTTTGATCCTAAGCTCTGCTCGCTATTACCCAGAACATGCATCTTCCTTGTTAATCTATTCCCTTCACTGTCGACTATGGTAAGCATATGCTCTCCTGGTTCGGGGGCAAGCCCAACCTGGTGAATGATCTGTGTCTCACCAATGTAACTATCGTCAAGGTGCCAGTAAAGAATATTGTCCTTGTTTCTCTGTGCTGCCTCAAAAATGATCTTACCCCTCCTGCCGTCATGCTCCACCGGAACATAGAGGCCCTGCAGGTTACGCGGGTACAGTAACTCGATATTGCTTTCGCCTGCACTTATGCTGCAACCGGGCATCCAGGCGGGCAGACTACGGTATTCAGTGTGCTGCTTCCTGTAATACCATTCCTGTGCAGGAGGGAGAATGAACCATGAGACATGCTTCATGTCGGCCGGACTGTAACAATCGTCACTAACACGGTACTGCATATCGCTGCTGAGATGTATGATCCGGTGATAAGGGCAAACGGGACTTATCAGTCCGCTCCGCGGTACCAACATCATGGCCGTCCCTGTGCACAGTGGTGAGGCCCGGTGGCCGCTCTCCAGGCATATCTCCACCTCTTCCATCTCCGGTGTGGGCTCCTCAAACCATTCGCCCGGACCCAGCAGATCGAAAATATCGAATAGGAGTGGCGCTGCGGCTGTTACACCTGTAAGCCCGGGACGTCCCTCACCATCAGCATTGCCTGCCCACACACCAACAACATAATCAGCATTGAAGCCTATAGCCCAGGCATCCCTGAAACCAAAGCTGGTGCCCGTCTTCCAGGCTATCCTTCCCGATGAAGAAAAACTTTCCCAGCCACTGCGATCAGCCGGTCTGTTCACATCCTGCAGGGCCTTGAAAGTAAACCATATTGAAGCGGCAGAAAGAGGCATGGTAGTGCCCTGATCTGCTTCCTCCCTCATATCCTCAGCGTAATATGGGTGCAGGTACATCCTTTCATCTTCATATGTGTAATAATTCTTCAGCTTATTCGCCATACGGGCATAGGAGCCTGTCAGCTCGAGCAGGCTTGCCTCACCACCTCCCAGTACCAGGGACAGGCCGTAATGATCAGCATCCCTTTCAAAGCTTGTGAATCCCATCTCCCTGAGGAACAAAAGGAAACGGTCAGGACTGTAATCCCTCAGCATCTCAACAGCAGGAATGTTCAGTGAACGCTGCAG
>JAZBOI010000115.1:0-14598 GCA_036351095.1 Bacteroidales bacterium
GCCCTAAGGAAAAGAAATTAAAACATAAACAGGAGAGATGAAAAAGGGAATACATCCGGATAATTACAGGTTTGTCGTATTTAAGGATATGTCAAATAATACATCCTTTCTTACCAAATCCTCAGCCCAGGCCAAAGAAACAGTGAAATGGGAAGATGGTAACGAATATCCGTTAATAAAATTGGAAATATCGGATACCTCGCATCCTTTCTATACAGGTAAGATGAAACTTGTTGACACCGCAGGAAGGGTTGATAAATTTATGAACAGGTACAAAACACATATTGATAAAAAGAAAAAGTAAGACAAACTGAATTTGTCTGTAAAGCCTCTGGTTATCAGGGGCTTTTTTTATGCCTCCCGGGGCAGTGAAGACTGGCATAATCATTGCTGGAAGGAGAAGGGCCAAAAAAATAAGTGATTTGTGAAAACAAAATGTAATTTTGATATGTCATTGCTATGAAAATAAAACAAAATAAAGCATTTAATAATATTCTTCTGCCTGAGATAGTGGATGATGAAGGAGAGATTATACCCATTATAGCAGATGGTGATGATATGGAAATGGATGAAGCCCAGGTGCCTGATGAATTGCCGATCCTCTCATTGAGGAACAATGTCCTTTTTCCGGGTGTGGTATTGCCTATCTCAATTGGGAGGGCCAAATCAGTAAAACTTATAAGGGATGCCTACCAGGCCGACAGGCTTGTGGGTGCAGTGGCACAGATTGATCCTGAGATAGAGGACCCGGTGTTCACAGACCTGCACAGGATAGGAACAGTCGGTCATATTATCAAGCTTCTTGAAATGCCTGATGGCTCAACCACTGCAATTATACAGGGACGGAAGAGGATTGAGCTGCTTGAAGCTGTTAAAACCAATCCATACCTGACAGCCAGGGTTATTGTACGGGCTGAAGAAAAAACAGCAAACAGGAAAAAGGAATTTGATGCAATAGTCAGCTCATTAAAGGACCTTTCGCTCAGGATAATCAAACTGAACCCGGGAATGGCCCAGGAAGCATCATTCGCCATTAAGAATATTGAGAATAAGTCATACCTCATAAATTTTATTTGTTCAAACACCGAATTGAAGGTCAAAGAGAAACAGAAGCTTCTCGAAGCCAACAGTTTGCATGACAGGGGAATAATGCTGCTTGAAAACCTGGTCCAGGAGATGCAGTTGCTGGAACTCAAGAACGAACTGCAGTCAAAGGTAAAATCAGACCTCGATCAGCAACAGAGGGAATTCATGTTGCTTCAGCAGATGAAAACCATCCAGAATGAACTGGGTGATAACCCGCAGGAGAAAGAAATTGAGGAATTCAGGGAAAAGGCAAAAGATAAGAAGTGGAGTGAAGAAGTTGAAGAGGTCTTTGAAAAAGAGCTGAATAAGCTGCAAAGGCTGAACCCTGCCGCGGCTGAATATTCCGTCCAGGTTAACTACCTGCATACACTGGTTGACCTTCCCTGGGCCGAATTCACGGAAGATAATCTTGACCTTAAACATGCCCGGAAGATACTTGATGAAGATCATTACGGCCTGGACGAGGTGAAAGAGAGAATCCTGGAACATCTGGCCGTTATTAAACTGAAAGGTAACCTTAAGTCGCCCATCCTTTGCCTTTACGGACCTCCCGGTGTAGGAAAAACTTCACTGGGCCATTCAGTTGCAAGGGCCCTTGGAAGGAAATATGTCAGGATGTCGCTGGGAGGATTGCACGATGAGGCTGAAATAAGGGGGCACCGTAAGACATATATTGGCGCCATGCCGGGCAGGGTGGTACAGAATATTAAAAAAGCCGGCTCCTCAAATCCCGTTTTCATACTTGATGAAATAGATAAGGTGGGAAAGGATTTTCGCGGTGACCCGGCATCGGCCCTGCTTGAAGTACTTGACCCGGAACAGAACAATGCCTTTCATGATAATTTCCTTGAACTGGAATATGACCTCTCAAACGTACTCTTCATTGCAACAGCAAACACCCTGTCAACAATAAGTCCCGCATTGAGAGACAGGATGGAGCTGATAGAAATAAACGGGTATTTGCTGGAAGAAAAAATAGAGATTGCACGCAGACATTTGCTGCCCAAGCAGCTCGATAACCACGGTGTTAGGAAAAACCAGTTCAAACTTACACGTTCGGCACTGACAGCTTTGATCGATAATTACACCAGGGAATCAGGCGTCAGGGAACTCGATAAGAGGCTTTCCAAGCTCATACGAAGTACGGCAAAGGACATTGCCTATGGCAAAGAGCCCGGCGTATCGCCTGATTATGAGAAAATAAGCACGATACTGGGCCCTCCAAAATATAACAGGGAAAAATACAGTGGGAATGAACAGGCAGGAGTGGTGACCGGGCTGGCGTGGACAGCAGCCGGAGGTGAGATTCTTTTCGTGGAGACCAGCCTGAGCAAAGGCACGGGAAAACTCACACTTACTGGCAATCTTGGCGATGTGATGAAAGAATCAGCCATTATAGCACTTGAGTATCTTAAATCACATGCTGACCTGATCGGGTTGCCCGATAATTTTTCGGATAACTGGAATGTTCACCTTCATGTACCTGAAGGGGCAATACCAAAGGATGGCCCCTCAGCGGGCATAACAATGGCTGCATCAATGGCTTCTGCATTTACACAGCGTAAGGTTAAGAAAAATATTGCCATGACGGGAGAAATAACTCTCAGGGGCAAGGTGCTTCCCGTGGGTGGAATTAAGGAAAAGATCCTGGCAGCACGAAGGGCAGGCCTGAAAGAAATACTCTTATCCTCGGAAAACAGGAAAGATGTTGAAAATATCAAGGATGTTTACCTCAGGGGACTAAAGTTCAGCTATGTCGAAACAATAATGGATGTCCTCCGTACAGCCCTCCTGAAACAGAAGGTTGTAAATGCCAAAAGGATAGTCTAAAAACTTTATAAGAATGAAAAAGAACAACAGGAAAATAGCAGTCTTCCCCGGGTCGTTCGATCCCTTTACACGCGGACACGAATCAATAGTCAACAGGGCCCTGAGCCTTTTTGATGAGATTATAATCGCTATAGGTGCAAATGCCCTTAAGGACGGCTTTTTTACCCTTGAGAACAGGGAGAAAATGATACGCGATGTATTTAAAGGGATAGACATGGTTAAAGTATCACATTACGAGGGACTTACAATTGATTTTTGTCGACAGAACAATGCCTCCTTCCTGCTCAGGGGGATAAGAACCTCGGCTGACTTTGAATATGAAAGAGCCATAGCACAACTGAATAAAGCCATGGCACCTGAGATTGAATCAGTGATGCTCCTTACAACAGCTGACCTTACTCCAATAAACAGTACAATAGTACGTGATATTATCCGCAACGGGGGCGATGCCTCGAAATTCCTGCCATCAAGTATAGATATAAATAATTATCGCTAGATGAAGATTTTTGTCAGCATCTTACTGTTTGCACTTCCCTCAGCAGCGATCAGTGGAAAGTCTGTGCAGTTCAACAGGCAGGTGTACGGCCAGGAGGTAATCAGCATGGTCCCGCAGCTGACAGGTCAACAGGTTGTGCAGTTCAACAGGCAGGTGCCCGGACAGGAGGTAATCAGCATGGTCCCTCAGCTGACAGGCCAACAGGCTGTGCAGCAGAATGGCGTCCAGGATGTTCTCATAAACGGGAGTGCACCGGGTGCAGCAGGGGAATGTATACAGCTGTATGCACTCCCTGATCCCGTAACAGGAAGGAAGAAACTGATAGAAAGCATAGTGGTTGATACCACAGAGAAGTTTTTTCTCAGGATGGATTGTGACTCTTTATGCTGGATTATATTAAGACTTGGGGTATATGAATATCAGTTACTTGTCGAAAGCGGTGAGAGTTACCAGCCTTTGCTTCCGGTCTACAAAGAAATGACAGGGAGTGAAAAGCTGGATCCGTTTTTTGAGTATAAAACCATTCATCTGCCCCTGGGAAAAGATTATAATCCTAATAATGCCCTAAGAACTGTTGATTCTTTATATTATGAGTATGTAAACCTTGTGACAGGATCAATTTATCTGGGCGGGGAGCTACCCGACAGTGATTCTCTTCTACGGGCTTTCAGTAGCATCAGGGAAACACTCGAAGGCGCATATGAAAAGAGATATTTCTCCTGCAGGTACTCCCTCCTGGCCATGATTGCCCTGAGGGACATAAGTCCTGGCCCTGATTACCCTGATCTGACCAGCATTGAATACAGTCCCTCTATGCCGGCATACACCGACCTGGTGAAACAGGTTTTTAACGGCTGGCTCCTTCGCCTGGCAAACAATGATAATACAGGTGAGATCAGGCATATCATCAATTCGGGCAATAACTATCATGCTCTTGTGAATCTTATTATTGACCGGGGTTCAATAAGGGATACTTCACTCCTGGAATTCGTCTTGCTGGATAATTTATATTCAGTGTATTATAAAGGAGGTTTCAGGAAGGAAGCTGTTGAATATCTTATTGAGGATATGTCGTCAGAGGCGATAAATAAATACAACAGGGATCTTGCAGCAAGGGCGCTGTGGCAGATTCGAAAGCTTAAACCGGGGAATCAGCCTCCCTCTTTCAGCTTACCTGGCAGGGATGGGAAGATATATACGCCTGACAGCCTTCGTGGAAAATACAGCTTACTGGTTTTCGGCTCGGCTGATCTTCCTGAAACGGTTTTTGAGCTGGATATTCTGAACAGGTGGGTTAATGATTTTAAGGACAGACTGGCAGTGGTGCTTATACTGATGGATGAAGATTTTGAATTATCTCTGCAGAAGGGAGGCTTTGGGAAGTATGATTTTATTTTCCTTGACGGATCAGCCTCTGATGAGCTTCTGGATGATTATGAAATAAGGTACCTGCCGTCTTTTTATTTTCTCGACAGGGAAGCTAAACTGCTACTGTCTCCCTCTGTGATGCCTTCAGAAAATCTCAGGGAGCTGATCATGTCCAGGTATCTGAGAGTGCTTCATTAATGATGTCCCTGATTGAAGGCCATGTATCGCTGTATACAATATTAATCTCCTTCCTTCCGAACCATCGTACTGCGCTAATGTCTTCCTCTTCCTGGGGAAGGGCTGTGCCGCCACCTGTGTAATCAAATATGAACCAGCTGGTTTTTTTGAGTACGGCTTTATCCCCCATAAAATAAATATGGTATGTGTTACTGAGCTGTGCAAGCTTCTTCGAGGGAATAAGTCCTGTTTCTTCCCGTATCTCCCGCCTGGCACATTCCTGCAGGTCTTCCCCGTCCGACAGATGACCCTTGGGAATATCCCACCTGTCCCTCCTCCTTATGAATAAGAATTCTCCTTTCTCATTAACAAGTAGTCCCCCTGCGGCGGTCCTGTTTTCAAAATAGGACATGAAAGCTTCCCACAGTGATTCCAGGCTCTGCGAGTAGATATTAAATGATCCCAAATCATCATTTTTAATAAAAGCAGAAATTTTGGCATAAAGCTCATCAATACCATTGTATTTATGGAATAAGCAGTATTTTTGCATTCGGTCGGGTTGACTGCTGATCAGGATAAACCTGTTTTCGTAATAAACCTTATACATAAGCCAATGGAAAATACTGCAAAACAGCTTGCAGATTATTTGCTGCAAATTAAAGCAATAAAACTGCAACCGTCAAATCCTTTCACATGGGCATCCGGATGGAAATCACCTATATACTGTGATAACAGGAAAACTCTTTCTTTTCCCCATGTAAGACGTGCTATACGGGATTCATTCGTGCACATGGCAGAGGAAAAGTTTCCCGGGGCCGAACTTATTGCAGGGGTTGCAACCGGGGCAATTGCACACGGTGCACTGGTTGCCGAATCAATGGATCTTCCTTTTGTATACGTAAGATCGGGCGCGAAAGAGCATGGGCTGGGGAACCAGATTGAAGGCTTTTATAAAGAAGGACAGAAAGTAATTGTAATAGAAGACCTGATATCCACCGGGGGCAGCAGCCTGAGAGCCGTCAATGCCCTGAGGGACGCAGGCTGCGAAGTACTTGGGATGTTAGCAATATTTACCTACGGTTTTAATAAAGCAGTGGATAATTTCAGGGAAAGTGAAGTTGCATTATTTACACTGAGCGATTATAACACACTTGTTAACCAGGCAAAAGCAACAGGATATATTACTGATAATGACATTGACACCCTCAAACGGTGGAGGATGGACCCGGCACAGTGGGGCAAATAAATAAATTATATGGACAATCTGTCATCTTATGAGAGCAGGATAGGAAAGGTAAGCTCAGGGTCAAAGGAGATATTCACTTTTGTCACCGATATGCGGAATTTTAGCAGGTTCCTGCCAGGCGATGTAATAGAGAACTGGGAAGCCAGTGCTGATGAATGTTCTTTCGAGGTTACGCCTGTTGGAAAAGCAAAGGTAGGGATTGTGCAGAAGGATCAGTTTCATACCATTAAATATACAGGCTACGGGCTCAATAACACGGAATTTTTTCTGTGGATCCAGCTGAAAGAAGTGAAAGAAAAAGATACCAGGGTGAAAATTACTATAAAGGCTGATCTTAATCCCGGGTTAAAAATGATAGCTTCGAAGCCTATAAATAAATTCCTGGATAAGCTGGTAAGCGGGATGGAAGAGTTCGAAGACTGGGCTAAAACCGGGGAATGAACTTAATCTCGTCGAAACCGAAAATACCGGTACTGCCATCCTCCATCTTCAGTTCAAGTCGCCCATACCTGTCTACTCCCTTTATCATCGCCCTGGTCATTTCGCCATTGATGACATAGGCAGAAAGCTTATTTAGCCCGTATAATCTTTGCTGATACAGCTTATTTATTTCTTCTTCAGACCCATCCATCAGTTTCTTATACCATAAATCGCATATCCTGCAAAAGTCAGATAAGAGAACAGCAGTATCATACTCTCGCCCCTTGATGAGATGCAATGAGACAGGATTGGGTATTTCAGGGGGGAAATCCACCTGGTTTATATTTATACCGGTACCTGCTATGCAGTGTTTTATCTTTTTTCCCTCAATTGAGTATTCTATTAGTATGCCTGCAATTTTGTCATCTTTATGATAGATGTCGTTTGGCCATTTTATACTTATCGACCCTGAATATGGATCCAGAAGCTCAGAAACGGCAAGTGACAAAACCTTTGAAAGCATAAACTGCCTGTCAGCCTCCAGGAAGTGAGGGTAGAGAATGATGCTCATGGTCAGGTTCTTGCCCGCCTCGCTATGCCAGGTATTAGCCCTCTGTCCCTTACCACTGTACTGTTCCCCTGCATAAATCACGCTACCCTCCGGAACGGAGGTGCCGCTGAGCATTTCTGCTGCCAGCACGTTCGTGGATGACACTTTTTCACGATATATAATATTTGAGCCTATTAGCATGTTAACCAGGTGCTTATAATTAATCTATTTCATTATTATACTCTAACTGACATTATTTCAGAATATGGCACTGTAATTGTAAAACTTAAGATGCTATAACAAAAGTAAAAATAATGTTCGTATTTTTGTGAGCACTAAAAATGTAATAAACAGAATCTGAGATTAATGACAGGAAAGAGTGAAGAAGTATTACCATTGATTGACAACATAGTAAAGGGGATTTTTGAAAAAAAAGGGGAAAGAGTAGTGAAGCTGGACTTCAGGTCTATGGAGAATTCAATATGTGATTATTTCATTATCTGCCATGGTAACTCTGTGACACAGGTTGACTCCATAAGTGAATCTGTTGAACTGCAGGTAAAGAAGAACAGTGGAGAATATCCGCATCACAGGGAAGGACTTGACAACTGCCTGTGGGTATTACTTGATTACGGAGATGTTGTGGTACATATATTCCAGGAGGAATACAGGGATTTTTACAACCTTGAGGCTTTATGGGCTGATGCTGGAATTGAGGAGCTCAGGGATAATTAAAATTACGGGTTGAAATGACAGAAAAAGACAGGAAAGATCAGAATACAAATAAACCTGGTGGTGGTTCTGGAAAGAACGACAAGCCAAAAATAAATCCGACATGGATTTACCTGGCTATAGGCGTAGGACTTATAGCTATAAATTTTATATTCGGCGGCAACAAGATTGAGAAGGTTGAGCAGTGGGGCGAAGTTGAGAGAATGATAGAGAACAAGGATATCAGGAGAATTGTTGTCGTAAACAAGGAATACGCTGAAATATACCTTACTGCAGATGCTATTGAATCAGGCAGATATCCTGATGTGTCAGGCTCGGGTAATTTCAGTTTTTCAGGGCCCTCCCCAAATTACACATATCATTTTGCTACCGTGGAACTATTTGATTCACGGCTTAATGAGATACAGGAGCAAAACAACTATTCAGAATCTGAATGGATACATCCCAGTTATGAGACCAGGAAGAACTATTTTGGAGAGATACTGGCCTGGATATTACCGATGCTGCTGATACTGGCCTTGTGGCTTTTCATTTTCCGCCGCATGGCAGGAGGAGGTGGCGCCGGTGGCGGGGCAGGTAATATATTCTCCGTCGGAAAATCAAAGGCAAAGATATTTGACAGGGAATCGAATGTAAAGATTGACTTCAGTGATGTTGCAGGGCTTGAAGAAGCAAAGACTGAAGTAAAAGAAGTGGTTGATTTTCTTAAAAACCCTAAGAAATATACTGCTCTTGGAGGGAAAATACCTAAAGGAGCACTCCTGATAGGTCCTCCCGGAACAGGGAAAACCCTTCTGGCCAAGGCAGTGGCAGGTGAGGCCAATGTACCCTTCTTTTCGATTTCCGGATCCGACTTCGTGGAAATGTTTGTGGGTGTTGGGGCTTCCAGGGTACGCGACCTTTTCAAACAGGCCAAGGAAAAAGCACCCTGTATTGTATTTATCGATGAGATTGATGCTGTTGGAAGGGCAAGGGGAAGAAATCCGAGCTTCGGAGCCAATGATGAACGTGAGAACACCCTGAACCAGTTACTCACTGAGATGGATGGTTTCGATAGTAATATAGGGGTCATTATCCTTGCCGCAACAAACAGGGCTGATGTCCTCGACAGGGCCCTTATGCGGGCGGGAAGGTTTGACAGGCAGATACATGTTGAACTGCCTGACCTTAATGAGAGAAAGGATATTTTCAAGGTTCATTTAAAGCCACTGAAGCTTCCAAAATCTTTCGATATAGACTTCCTGGCAAAGCAAACCCCCGGCTTTTCGGGTGCTGACATAGCCAATGTATGTAATGAGGCTGCCCTTATAGCCGCAAGGAAAAACAGGAAAATGGTAGGCAAACAGGATTTCCTGGATGCAGTTGACAGGATTGTCGGAGGGCTGGAGAGGAAAAATAAAATTATCTCGTCTGAAGAAAAGAATACCATTGCCTATCATGAAGCCGGACATGCTACCGTTAGCTGGCTGCTCGAATATGCCAGTCCACTCGTGAAAGTTACAATTATACCGCGCGGACGCGCTCTGGGTGCTGCCTGGTACCTCCCTGAAGAAAGACAACTTTCCACAAGGGAACAAATACTTGATGAGATTGCTTATGCCCTCGGTGGAAGGGCGGCGGAAGAACTGGTGTTCGGCAAAATATCAACAGGGGCACTCAATGACCTGGAGAAAGTGACCAAACAGGCTTATGCCATGGTTACATATTTCGGTATGAGTGAACAGGTCGGTAACATGAGCTTCTATGACTCTTCAGGACAGAATGAATATGGATTTACCAAACCCTATAGTGATAAAACAGCAGAACTGATTGATAAAGAAGCCAAACGCATAGTGGACGAGGCTTACCGGAGAGCACTGGATGTTTTGAAGAAAAACAGGAAGGGCCTCGATAGCCTGGCCTCACAGTTGCTGGAAAAAGAGGTTATCTTCAGTGAAGACCTGGAAAAAATATTCGGCAAGAAGAAAGGGAACCGGCCCGCGATTGAAGAAACAGGACGACCGGCAAGGAAAAGACAGCCGAAAAAGAACCCGCCAGGTGGGAAATCAGTAAATCAGGATATTAATAAGAAAGACAATACAGGAAAAAACGGGGGTGAGTCAGCTGCCGATATTCAGGCCGGTGATAAGGACCCTGAGAAACAACCCGGATAATTCAGATGGAGAAAGACTGGGTGATTATATATGAATCAAATAACGAGGCAAAAATAGAAATGGCCCGTCAGTTGCTCGAGAACAGCGAGATTGAATGTGTGGTAGTAAACAAGAAAGACAGGGCATACGGCTTCGGGGAATATGAGCTCTACTGCATTCGTGAAAATGTTATTAGGGCTAAAATGTTATTAAAAGAACTCTGATAGTGAGAAACTTATCCAGGCGAACACTTACAGGAATCTTTCTGGTAATTATTGTCTTTGGCGGACTATGGCTTCATCCTGTCAGCTATCTATCTATAGGCCTCCTCTTACTGGCCGGATCATTGTATGAATATTACAGGCTTATTGCTGCCACCGGGACAGAGCCACAGAGGAACGCCGGTATACTTACTGCAATTATTATATACCTTATCTCGGTTTTTGTGGCTGCAGGAATGATTGAGGCACTGTCCTACCTCCTGGTGATGGCTGCATTTCTGTTTATAATTATTATTGAGCTTTCCAGGAAAAAGTCCAAACCTTTTGACAGCCTTGCACATACCATCTTCGGAATCATATTCATCTCTTTGCCTTATTCACTTATACCCTTCCTGGCCTTCGGTTTCAATGGAACATCCACACTTCTGCCAGGTCTGTTTCCTGATTTTTCACCTGGTATAATGCTGGGTTTCCTGCTCCTGTCATGGAGCTTTGACATAGCTGCCTACCTCTTTGGATCATACCTTGGGAAGCATAAATTGTTTAAAAGGATTTCACCTGAAAAATCATGGGAAGGTTTTGCCTTTGGCCTCCTTACAGCCCTGTTGATAGCATGGCCGGTATCAATATGGATTACAGAACCCGGCTTATTGTCGTGGATGATAATTGCATTACTGATATCCATTGCCGGCACCCTTGGTGACCTGGTGGAATCAATGCTTAAGAGAAGTGCAGGAGTAAAGGACTCCGGGACCATCCTTCCCGGTCACGGTGGATTACTCGACAGGTTTGACAGCCTTATACTGTCCCTCCCCTTCGTTTATCTTTTTGTTGTCCTTTTTTGTTGATTTTATCTTATATGATTAGCTTTATATCACTATGAAGATTCACAGAGAAGGATACAAAATAATATTTTACAGCATAGTCATCCTGGCTACACTGAATATTATTATAATATATTTATTTAGCGATTACAGTGCTTTATGGATTCCCTTTCTTTCATTGTCTGTTTTAACACTGCTCCTTGTACTTGCCTTCTTCAGGAGACCCCTAAGAAAGGTGGAGGAAGATGCAGGAAAGATACTTTGTGCTGCTGATGGGAGGGTTGTGGCCATCGAAGAAATGGAGGAGAATGAATATTTCGGTGACAGGAGGCTGCAGGTTTCAGTATTTATGACTGTCTTTAACGTCCATTTTAATACCTATCCCGTATCTGGGACCGTAAAATATGTCAGGCATCACACAGGCAAATTCTATCCTGCAAATCATCCCAAGTCGTCAGTCTTAAATGAAAGATTAACTGTGGTTATTGAAACTGAAAGTGGAGAGGAGATTATGATCAGGCAGGTTGCCGGACTCATTGCCCGCAGGATTGTGTCATATGCAAAACCGGGATTGAAAGTGAAGCAGGGAGATGAGCTGGGATTCATTAAATTCGGATCAAGGGTTGATATTTTCCTTCCACCCGGTACCAGGGTGAATGTTAATTTATTACAGGCTGTACATGCAAACAGGGATATACTGGCGGAAATCTGACGGAAATGAACCTGGGCTTGCTATTGTAAGGAAGTGAGTTAATTTTTAATACAAAAATATTAAGACTATGAGAGCAGGTAAAAAGAAAGAAGATAAGAAGGTGATTGAAATAACAAAAGATGTAAGCTGGATAGGAATTCTTGATTATGATATCGTTACTTTCGATATAGTAATGGAAACGGAATACGGGACAACTTATAATTCCTACTTTATCAATGCTGAAAAGAAAGCAATTATTGAAACATCAAAGGAAAAATTTGCAGCCACCTATATTGATAAACTTAAACAGTTCGGTGATCCTTCCGAAATAGAATATATTATTTTCAATCATACTGAACCCGACCATTCGGGAGCGCTGAAGCATGTCCTCGACCAGGCCCCCGGGGCAACGGTGGTAGGCAGCGGCAATGCCATAAGATACCTGAATGATATGTACGACTTTTCCTTTAAGAGTATGGTTGTGAAAGATGGTGATACACTGGACCTGGGGAATAAGACTCTCAGGTTCATTTCGGCTCCAAACCTTCACTGGCCGGATACCATGTATACTTACCTGGAAGAGGACAAACTGCTTTTTACCTGTGATTCATTCGGGGCTCATTATTGTGATGATCGCCTTTTTGATGACCTTTCGGGCGACTTTGATGAGGCCTTTAAATATTATTTCGATGTTATTCTCAAACCTTACAGCAAATTCATGCTGAAGGCCATTGAGAAAATCCGTCCACTCGAAATTGATGCTATATGTACCGGTCATGGTGCCGTATTAAGGAAAAACTGGAAGAAATATGTTGACCTGAGTGAACAGTATGCCCTCGATTACCTTGAAAACACAAAGGGGGAAAGAAAAAAGAGGGCCCTGATAACTTATGTTTCAGCATACGGGTATACCAGGGAAATGGCTGAATCAATTGGCAGGGGGATCGGGAGTGGTGGAGACATAGAGGTGAAGACACTTGATATTGAGATGATAGAGCTGGGCGACCTGGAGGCGGAGATTGTCAGGTCAGATGCTCTTCTCGTGGGATCACCAACAATAAACCAGAATACGCTCCTGCAGGTATATAAACTTTTTTCGGTAATTAATCCCCTGAGGGACAAGGGAAAACCGGCAGCTGCCTTTGGTTCTTACGGATGGAGCGGGGAAGCACCGGGTATAATATCTTCAAACCTGAAAAGCCTCAAGCTTAAAGTGATGGAGGAGGATGCAGCTTTCAAATTCAGGCCGGGTGAAGAAGCAAGGAAAGAACTGGAAGCTTACGGTAAACGCTTCGCCGGGATTATGCTGTCATGAGTTTTACCTCTCATCACCTGCTTCTCCATTTTTTGTATTTGACATTTTAATTTTATCCTACGTCTTTATTATATTTACAGGCTAAAATGATGCTCAGACCTTAATTTTTTGAAGATGGGGTTTATAAGAAAAGCCATATATGATGTGTTCCGCTTTTACAGGAATGGCTTCCTTACCATGCCGGGCTGGGGTAAAAAAGTATGGCTGGTAATCCTCATCAAGCTCTTCATAATGTTTGTTGTTCTTAAAATATTCTTTTTCCCGGATATTCTTAAAAGAGATTTTGACAATGACCGGGAAAGGGGTGAGCATGTTCTGGATGAATTAATAATTAAACCTGATAATAATGATTGAGAGTATCGACCCCTCCCTTGTCGATTGGTCCAGGGGGCAGTTTGCCCTGACAGCAATTTATCACTGGCTCTTTGTTCCCTTAACGCTTGGTTTGTCTTTCATCCTCGTCATCATGGAGACAAAATACGTGCGTACGGGTTCCGAAAAATGGAAGAAGACTACCAAATTCTGGATGAAACTCTTCGGTATAAATTTCGCCATCGGTGTATCTACCGGCTTAATACTTGAGTTTGAGTTCGGTACCAACTGGTCGAATTATTCATGGTTTGTGGGTGATATTTTCGGTGCCCCCCTGGCGGTTGAGGGCATTATGGCTTTTTTCCTTGAATCGACCTTTGTAGCCGTTATGTTCTTCGGATGGGATAAAGTAAGCAAGCGCTTTCACCTCGCCTCAACCTGGCTGGTGGCCATAGGAGCCAACCTTTCAGCCCTGTGGATACTTGTTGCCAATGCCTGGATGGAAAACCCCGTCGGGATGATATTCAACCCTGACACGGCCAGGAATGAAATGCAAAATTTCTGGGAGGTATTGTTCAACCCTGTGGCAATTGACAAGTTTTTTCATACCATAACTTCGGGCTTTGTCCTGGCTTCATTTTTTGTTATGGGTATCAGTGCCTGGTTCCTTATCCATAAGCGGGAAAAAGAGATGGCACTCAGGAGTATCAAAATAGCGGCAATCTTTGGTGCCTTCTCATCACTTGCGCTGATATTTACGGGGGATACATCCTCACGTACAATAGCACAGGTACAACCGGTGAAATTTGCTGCGATGGAAGCCCTGTATGAGGGTCAGACAGATGCCGGTCTGACTGTTATAGGCTTACTTAAAGATATTGATCCGGCCGATGATGACGACCTGGACGTGAAGGATATTATTGCATCAATAGAGATACCAGGGCTCCTATCCATAATGACAAATGGCGAAAGAATGTCCTATGTTGCTGGTTTAAGAGACCTTGTTTACGGGAATGAGGAGAGAGGCATAATGTCGGCGGCGGAAAAAATTGAGAGGGGCAAGGTGGCCAGGCAGCTCCTCTTCGATTACCGGGAGGCACGAAAGAACGGTAACATTGCTGAGACCGAGGCTTTGAAGCAGAACTTTGAAGACAGGGACTTCCAGGAGCAGTACTTCAGGTATTTCGGCTATTCTTAC
>JAZBOI010000116.1:0-2322 GCA_036351095.1 Bacteroidales bacterium
TAAACATCGGTCTGCAGGCTGCCGTCAATATTATGCCTGACCATGCACTTCCCCGTTTCACCGGGTTTGAGCCGGCAATTATGCGGGCAGAGGGTGCAGCGCACCATATTTTCTCCAAGTGAGGTGAAATATGCAACTTCCATACTATGTTAATTTTTTATAAAGTTAGTTAATTAAACATGAATGCAATTTTGTTCAGTCGGTCAGAAGTAATAAATTTGCTTTCTTTAATCATTGACACATATTAATAAGCGGAAATGGGCGAAAAGATAAATTACAGCAATACTCAACTTAGCTTGCTGGTGGCCCTTCGTGTTTTGATTGGCTGGCATTTTCTATACGAAGGAATATCCAAACTTGTAAATCCTGATTGGTCGTCAGTGGCTTTTTTGCTCGATTCCAAAGGATTTTTATCATCATTCTTCTACTCCCTGGCCTCAAATCCCGATGTGCTGAAAGTGGTAGACTTTCTTAATATATGGGGACTGGTGCTGATAGGCCTGGGATTAATGCTGGGATTGTTTTCCAGAATTTCCATTATTGCCGGCATGGCCTTGCTTGGGATGTATTACCTGTCTCATCCACCGATGGTAGGCCATTCTTTTTCGGTACCTTCTGAGGGATCTTACCTGTGGGTAAACAAGAACCTGATAGAAATGGCAGCCCTGGCAGTACTCCTGGTTTTTCCCTCGTGGATGCAGATAGGGCTTGACAGGTTTATTTTTAAGAGGAAGTAAATACAGTATATGAACGACAACACTGATAAAAATGACGGATCTTCAGGCCTGAGCAGGCGTGATGTTGTAAAAGGCCTGGCAACAGTACCGGTACTGGGAGCTTTTGCTTTTGCTTATTACAGGAAAAGAAAACATACCAGGCAACTGAAGAACAGTATACTCGAAGATATTAAGCTGTCTGATGATCCGCCAATGCCTGATAAGCCCCTTAAGGGTGATAAGATAAGGCTTGGTTTGATAGGATTCGGTATAAGGGGTCCGCAGATAGCAAAAGCAGCCGGTTTTCTTCATCCCGAAAACGTAGAGGCAATGAAAGAGGCTGCATCGGCAAACAGGGCCGATACAAGGTACCAGGAATTCATTGAACAGGAGGATCTTAATATTGAAATAACAGCTGTCTGTGATATCTTCACCGTTTATGCAAAGAAGGCCCAGGAAACCGCTGCAAATATTGATAGAAAGGGAAAGGATGCAAGGTACAAGGATATGCCTGTTATTTACAATGATTACCGCGATCTCATTGCCGATAAGAATGTTGATGCAATTATTATTGCCACACCGGATCACTGGCATGCGCCTATGGCCATTGAGGCAGCAAGAGCCGGAAAGCATATTTACTGCGAGAAGCCTTTAAGCTGGTCAGTCGAGGAAACATATGAACTGCGAAAGGCCATAAGGGAAACAGGTGTTGTATTCCAGCTTGGACACCAGGGCAGGCAGACCGAGGCATATAACAAGGCCAGGGAGATTATCGATAACAATGTTATTGGAAGTGTTAACCTCATAGAAGTAACTACAAACAGGAATACCCCCAATGGGGCCTGGGTCTACCCGATTCATCCCGAAGCAGGACCTGATACGATTGACTGGAAGAAATTTATTGGCCAGGCTCCGTGGCACGACTTCAGCCTTGAGCGCTTCTTCCGTTGGAGATGCTGGTGGGACTACAGTACAGGACTGTCAGGCGATCTGCTTACACATGAATATGATGCCATGAACCAGATCATGGGCTTTGGTATACCCGACACCGCAGTGTCATCAGGTGGTATTTATCATTTTAAGGACGGCCGGACAGTACCGGATGTGCTGCATACGGTTTTTGAATTTGATGAATATGAACTGGCAATGATGTACAGTGCCACCCTGGCCAACAGCAAGTCGAGGGGGAAAGTGATAATGGGTCATGACGGCTCAATGGAAGTGAGCTCTTCCATAACTGTGTATGCCGATCGCGATTCAACACGTTACAGGGAAAAAATAAATGATGGTATTATTGATCCTTCTCTTCCAATATTGTCGTATGTGCCTGGAAAAAAGAATATTGACGCTGTTACATCAGCCACTGAACAGTATTTTGCCGGACGCGGACTACTTTATACCTACACGGGTGGAAAAAGAGTTGATACCACACACCTTCATGTCAGGGAATGGCTTAACGCCATCAGGACGGGAGAAAAACCTTCATGTGATATTGAGCAGGGATTTGAAGAAGCAATTACAGCCCATATGGGTACAATTGCCTACAGGGAAGGACGCAGGGTGAAATGGGACAGGGAAGAGGAAAAGATTATCTGATTAAAATATA
>JAZBOI010000117.1:0-2553 GCA_036351095.1 Bacteroidales bacterium
ATTATTCGCATGTTTTTAATACCAGCGTGGCCCTGAAGCTTAACGGCCCTTTTGACGTTACACTGGACGAGGATGGATTTATAGACGATATACTTTTCCGGGAAAATGCCGAATTCAATGAAGTGGGACCAAGCTTTAAGAATTTTGGGCTGGGCCTTGACCTGGGGGCCGAGTATATACTGATGGATAACCTGAAACTATCGGCCAGCCTTATCGACCTGGGCTTTATGAGGTGGGGCAGGGAAGCCTATACCTTTACCGCTTCCAACCAGTTTACCTTTGACGGCATAGATATAACAGAGGCATTAACAGAGGAAAAGGATTTTGATCTTATAGTGGACGAATTTGCCGATTCACTGTTTAACACTTTTGATTTTATTGAAAGTGACGAACCCTATACAACGGGTTTACCAACAAAACTGTACCTTGCAGCATCCTACAGGCCCCTGGATTTTCTGTCGCTCGGACTGCTCTCACGTACAAGCATAGGCATGGGGGTGAGGGAGTCACTTACCCTATCGGCCACACTGTTTGCCGGTAATGTCTTATCAAGCAGCCTGAGCTATACCATGACCAACAGGAGCTTTAATAATTTTGGCTTCGGCCTGGGAGTAAGGGGCGGACCGGTACAGTTCTATGCTGTGCTGGACCAGATACCGGCATCATGGGTTGAGTTTACCGGGGATAATGGTAACGAGCGCGTGCTGCTGCCACAGAGGTTTGATTATATTAATGTGCGTTTCGGTTTTAACCTGATGTTCGGCAGGGCAGAAGTGAAAAGGATTGACAGGCCGATGTTAAGCGAATAGGAGGAAAGGACGTGCTCAGGATAATCTTAATAGGTATACTGATCATTCTCATTGTGAGTATGATAGGACGTTTTCTCTCAGGAGGCAGGCAGAAAGGAAGCGGGGAGGATGAGCGGGTAAAAGACTCCCGTAAGAAGAAGGGAGTTCCCGACGATATGGGTGAGTATGTTGATTACGAGGAGCTAGACGACGACGATTAGCGTTTTAAATGCTTTGCCAGTTCACCGGCAAAAATAAAATCATTAAGTGACTGGCAGTCGGATTTCATTATTTCCCTGTTTGTCCCTTCCCATTGCTTGTGCCCGTCAGCAATATAAACCACTTTCTCACCAATCTCCATCACTGAATTCATGTCGTGGGTATTCACAATGGTGGTTATCTTAAACTCATCGGTAATATCCTTTATAAGCTTATCTATAAGGATGGCTGTTTCGGGGTCGAGGCCTGAATTCGGTTCATCGCAAAAAAGATACCTGGGGTTGAGCACTATGGCCCTGGCTATGGCCACCCTTTTGCGCATGCCTCCTGACAGTTCTGATGGGAGAAGATCATGGGATTCCCTTATATCCACCCTTTCGAGACAGTAATCAACCCTTTTATTCTTTTCTTTCTGGCTGAGTGAGCTGAACATATCGAGCTTGAACATCACGTTCTCCTTAACGGTCATCGAATCGAAGAGGGCACTTCCCTGGAAAAGCATGCCTATCTCCCTGCGTATGGTTTTCCTGTTTTTAAAGTTAAGACTATCAAAGCGAATATTATCGTACCATATCTCCCCCCTGTCGAGATCGAGCAGGCCGACAATGGACTTGAGCAGGACTGTCTTACCCGATCCGCTGCGGCCAATGATCAGGTTGGTCTTGCCGGCTTCAAAATTGATAGACACATTATCAAGCACTATATTGTCGTGGAAAGACTTGCAGGCTTCAATTATCCTTATCATGACAGCAGCAATTGAGTTAGTACCAGGTTGAACAGGAGGACCAGTATACAGCTGTTGACCACGGCGCGTGTACTGGCCTTGCCCACTTCCAGGGAGCCTCCCGTTACATAAAAACCCTGGAAGCCTGAGATTGAGCTTATGATAAAAGCAAACACAAGGGTTTTTATCAGCGAATATGTGACGTACCAGGGTGTGAAATCATATTGTATACCGTAGATGAAATCGGCGGAGGACACTGTTCCCGTACTTATGACAGCCAGCCCGCCGCCAAAAATACCGGAAGCTATGCTTATAAGTGTGAGGAAGGGGAAGAACAGGACGGAGGCAACAATCTTGGGCATGACAAGGTAAGACACCGTGTTCACCCCCATTATTTCAAGGGCATCAATCTGTTCCGTTATCCTCATTGTGCCTATCTGGGATGCTATGTGTGAACCCACCTTGCCTGCCAGTATAAGGGCCACCATGGTGGATGAGAATTCCAGGATTATTGAATCGCGTACCCCCAGCCCGATGACATAAGTCGGGTAGATGGGGTTATCGGTGTTATACGCGGTTTGCAGTGCGATGGCAGCGCCCATGAAAAGGGAGATGACTATCACTATTAGTATTGAATTGACCCCCAGGTTAACCAGTTCCCTCACGGTCTGCCTGTAATATACCCTGTGTTTCTCCGGCGTCCTGACGGACTGGCCAAGGAAAATAAAATAACGGCCTATGCTTTCAATGAAATTCACTGCCCCTGTGTAATTTATTGGTAAATGTACAAAAATCCGGCGGAATATTATTGCTACAGCCGCC
>JAZBOI010000118.1:0-3666 GCA_036351095.1 Bacteroidales bacterium
ATACCTGTTGGTTTACCGGGCATGCCGTTTTTATCAGTCAGTTTATCCCATGTATCTCCTCCATCAACACTCTTCCACAGATCAGATCCTTCACCACCGCTTTCGAGGCTGTAGGGTGTCCTCCGGACACGCCATGTTGAGGCGTATATTATCCTCGGGTTAACAGGGTCAAGGATAAGATCACATGCGCCTGCGTCAGGGCTGACATACAGTATCTTTTCCCAGTTCCGGCCACCATCCTTCGACCTGTAAATGCCGCGCTCCTCATTTGGCCCGAAAAGATGACCCAGAACGGCTGCGTAAACAAGATCCGGATTATCGGGATGAACTCTCAGCCTGGGAATATACTGTCCTTCTTTCAGGCCGCAGTAAGACCATGTTTCGCCACCGTTGAGTGATTTCCATATACCGTAACCATGGGAGACATTGCCTCTCACCGTAACTTCACCACCGGAGGCATAAACAACGTTCCTGTCGGATTGAGCCACCTCAACAGCACCAATGGTGCCGCCAAAGTACCTGTCACTGATATTTTCCCATGAAGCACCTGCATCCGTGGTTTTCCATACTCCGCCGCCCGTGGCACCCTGGTAAAATACATTTTCATTACCGGGAATGCCTGTCACGGCAGCAGACCTGCCTCCCCTGAATGGCCCTATTAGCCTGTATTCAAGATTTTTATACAGTATTGAATAATCAACTTTGTTTGTTTCCTGCCTGGATCTTCTCTGTGCCTCAAGATCGCCAGCGGATAAAACAAGCAGGATAAGGGACAGGATAATGGCACTGATCTTTCTCATAGGTGTAATTTATTTAATGTTTATCAGAATAAAATTATCAGGTATATGCACCATAAAAGGTAATAAAAACAAAAGTTAATAATTTGAATGAAGAGTAAAACAGAATTTACTATTTTTAACATTTATTATTTAAGATTATCTTATGAAGAACAGACTGGCTTTTCTCTTCTTATTTATACTTACAGGCATACCGTTAATAAATGCCCAGTCACAGGAACCGCTTACAGAGGTTTACCTTCTTACCTGTGATCCGGGCCCTGAATCATACACCATGTATGGTCACAGTGCCCTTCGCCTGTATGACAGTAGTAGCGGCACTGACGTTGTTTATAACTGGGGAGTGTTTGATTTCAACACCCTGAATTTTAACTATAAATTTGCCCGTGGCCGACTGAATTACAGGCTTGCTGCATATTCATACAACAATTTCCTGAATGAATATCGTCCCACAAGGCGAAGTGTCTATTCCCAGAGGATTTACATGCCTGAGCCCGAGCTGTTGAAGCTGAAAAAAATGCTTAATGAGAATCTCAAACCTGAGAATGTATATTACAAGTATGATTTTTTCAGGGATAACTGTTCAACAAGGATACGTGACTTACTTGAAGATGTATATGGAGAGAAGCTTATCTACCCCGAACAGGAAGAAGAAACCGATGCAACTTTCAGGAAGCGGATAGATGACTTTCATAAGGGTGTACTATGGATGGATGTTGGCATAGACCTCCTGCTCGGGAGTCCGGCCGATGAAAAGTGTGACTTCCGTGAGTCAATGTTCCTCCCCGAATATCTTATGAAAAACCTGAGCCAGGCTCATGTTATTGATGGGGATAAACGCGTGATGCTGCTTGGACCTACTGAGATAGTATTTGATCATGAAAGACCTGTTTACGATACAGGGATTCTCAAACAACCCTGGTTCTGGCTTTCAGTTGCTTTTATTGCCGTCTTCCTTTTTTCAATTTTTATCCGAAACAGGCATATACAGAACGCTTTTGACCTGGTTTTGTGGACAGTGCTGTCATTGCTGGCTTTATTGATGATCTTTCTTAATTACATAACAGATCATGAAGCCATGGGGGAAAACTTTAATATGATATGGTTAAACCCGCTTATTCCCATAGCATATTACGGCATATTTTCAAAATATAAACTTTCATGGTTCTGGCGGACGCAGATAGCGCTGGCTGTAATCTTTATGCTGGTGATAGTTATAATTAACCAGAGTATTAATCCTGCTTTCATACCTGTAATCCTGATGCTTATAATTCGTTCCTACTACAGGCTGGCCGAGTGAAGCACCTGCTCATTTAACAATATTTTAACAGTCTTTAACAAGCTTGTAGCATAAGGTTAATTTATTTTGTGTGTGTTTTTCATTATTTAAGGCACCCTCTAATTTGTATATTTGTTTTTTTAAAAAATTAAACATCATGGATATCAATGTTGATATAAAGGAATTGAATGAAAGAATTGAGAAAGAGAGCAGTTTTGTTGAGGCAATCACTCTCGAGGTAGGCAAGGTTATAATAGGTCAGAAGAAGCTGGTGGAGAGCATGCTGATAGGGCTTCTGACTGACGGCCACATATTGCTGGAGGGTGTGCCCGGGCTGGCTAAAACACTGGCAATAAAAACTCTTGCTTCGGTTATAGATGCAAAGTTTAACAGGATACAGTTTACCCCAGACCTGTTGCCGGCGGATCTTCTGGGTACAATGATCTACAGCCAGAAGAGCGAGGAATTTATTGTAAAAAAAGGTCCTCTTTTTTCCAATTTTATCCTGGCCGACGAGATTAACCGTTCACCGGCCAAGGTACAGAGTGCTCTACTGGAGGCCATGCAGGAGAGGCAGATAACAATAGGGGAAGTAACTTATGTACTCGAAGATCCTTTCCTTGTTATGGCAACACAAAACCCCATTGAACAGGAAGGCACTTATCCTCTGCCCGAAGCGCAGGTCGACAGGTTCATGCTGAAAGTGCTTATTGACTACCCGGATAAACCAGAGGAGAAGCTTATAATACGTGAAAATCTGGGTAAGATCTTTCCGGTGGCTTCATCAATTATTAAACCACAACAGATAATTAAAGCAAGAGACCTGGTTAAGGAAGTATATATGGATGAAAAGATTGAGAATTATATACTGGATATCGTTTTCTCCACCCGCTATCCTGAAGACAACGGACTCGGAAAATACAAAAACATGATATCCTACGGTGCCTCACCCAGGGCAAGCATAAACCTCGCCCTGGCTTCAAAAGCTTATGCTTTCATTCGCAGACGGGGATATGTGATTCCCGAGGATGTACGTGCTATGTGCCCTGATGTGCTGAGGCACAGGATAGGATTAAGCTACGAGGCTGAGGCTGAAAATATAGTACAGGAAGATATTATCAAAGATATCCTGAATACAGTTGAAGTACCATAGAAAAGATTATGAGATTATTACTTATATACATATTTATTATCCTGCTGCCACTCAACCTGGCAGGCCAGAATCTGCTCGGGTACAAAACCGGACAGATCGAGAAGTTCATAAGCAAGAATAAAAAGGAACTTGTGAAGGATGAAAACAGCAGGAACGAGTACTATGAATACCTGAAATATACGGATGGGACGGCAGGAACCAGCACTTACTACTTCTTTCTCACAGATGATGGCAGGTGCGAAAGGATAAAGAGCATGCACGTTCATGCAATGAAAGATGTGATTGAAGGTGAGCTTGACAGTATGTACACAAGGACGGGAACAAACAGGTGGACAGACAGGAATAAAGGGATTGATGCAGTCATAAAACTTGTTAGCGAGGAATGGTTTTTTACCGTAACTATTGAACCCGATAAAAAGGAGTAGGCTTTGGAAGCA
>JAZBOI010000119.1:0-11401 GCA_036351095.1 Bacteroidales bacterium
CCAGCTTAATTGCATATTAATACTATTTCCGGATTTTAATGATTCACTGAGCCTTACAACAAGGTTGGTTGATGTACGGCTCTGCATTAGCACCCGCGATGGTATTGTGTCATTTCCTATCAGCAGGTCACTATATTTCACCTGCCCGGTTTCATTTCCAGGGGGAATATACCAGTTACGCAATGCGGATCCTGCCATCATATCGGGGTAACTGCGTAAAATAATCATATTTAGATCATCTGGGCTTTCATTATGATAAGTGATATTTGCTTTTCCCTTAATCCATACAGTATCGTTTTCAAATACCACTTCCGCATCCAGAATATAGTCGGAGTGATTTATCCAGTAGGCAGGACCGGGATGTCCTTCCATCGTCCTGGTACCTTTTTCAATTGCTTCCTGAAACTCTTTTTGAACGGGAAGATCCTGGGCGAAAGAAAAGGGCACCGGCAATAAAAGAATAATAGAGGTTAATAGCAGGAAATACGGTTTCATTTTGTTATTGTTTTAATTGAATCTAATATTATGCTTCATTAATTAATGACGCTGATAATCCTCTTATGCTGCCTGGAGGGCATGGGTTTCCGGGTGTATAAATCTTATTTTATTTCTTCAATATCATCCCAGAAATACTGGAATTCAATGGGCCTGTCATCAGGGTCCTTCGCATAGAAATGATAGATCCTGTAGTTTGAATTATCCCTGGGAACAGATTCAGCTACCTCCTCCATGCGCCTGTACATTTCATCCACCAGTTCTCTTGTGGGGTAAAAGAAAGTAAGCAGGGCCCCTGTTTCACTTTTATCCCTCTGGCAGAATCCAAAGAGCATATTTCCAAAGCGGTAAATGCGGCAGCCACCCTGGTCAAGCCATAGCACAGCTCCAACCTTTTCAGTGTAGAATTTATGGAGCTTTTTTAGATCTGTTGTCTGGTAAAAGACTATTCCTCCATGGTTATGCATATTCAGAAAAGTTGATAAGTTTTATTAGCCTGATAAAGTTAATAAATATTAGGCTTATAATAATTTCCGGGACTTTTTATCTAAGGCCAAAGCGGTATGATAATTTAACAAGGAAAACGTTATTGGCTTTTTTATTGGTAAAAAGGTCATGCAGGTTATCCCATACTTCAAATTCACTGTCAGTCTGGTAAAAATCCCTCGACTGTGACCAAACCAGGTATGCTGTTGAGCCTGGCATAAATTCCCATCTCACCACCAGGTTTGAAAGCCACTCATCAACATTGAAGTCGGGTATCCCGATAGCATAGTCGTCGGTACCGTCAATGTCCTCATCAATGCCATAGTAAGTTTCTTCCTTAGTAATCTGGTCATCTGTAAATATATGGTAACGATCTTCAAGCTCATCAGCCTGAGGATCGGTTATCATTTTAAATTTGCTGTATGTACCTGTTGCAATGAAGGGTTGTCCCCAGTACTCTATGGTAAGGTCCGGGGTGATATTGTAATTCACCCTGATGGACATGCTCAGCACTTTTTGATCTATATTACCAAAAATATACCTGTCATCATCATTAAAGCTTGCACGCCTTATATACTGGAATTCATCGTTGCGCACCGAGTAACCCGGGCTCAGTGATATTCTAAGTGTATTGGTGGGTCTCATGGTTATGCCCATATTATAATTAATATTGAGGGCAACATCTTCCTGCATTCCATTAATAAATGTGCCGGCAAAGAGAGATACTGTTTTCCTGCTATCGGTTGAAAAATTGATCCTGTATCTCCATGTGGCAGGCATTTTCATTGAGGGACCTCCTCTAAGCATTGTACTGGATCTTGTAAACCATCCAAAGCCACCGCCAGTGCCTGCATTCCAGAAATTTTTAAAACTGGCATTAACATTCCACTCGTATCCAACCTGCTGAAGATTGCCCCCGAAGTTATGTACAATATAGACGTCATTATTTAGGTTCATGCTTCTGAAGATACTGAAGGGCTCTGTGAAGTTATATCCTGTCCACAGAACATTGACTATATTGTCTGCTTCTCTCTGGTAGCCCATATCATTCAGTTCAAGTCCCGGGCTTTTCCAGTTTGACATAAGCAGGAAATTCCATTTTCCACCAATTTTACCGGCCTGCAGTTTGGCACCGAAACCGGAGAGGCTTGTCCTGGTTGTATCCAGTTCAACATGATCGGCATCGGGTCTGTGGAAGTACCTGGCCGAGGACATCTGTGTTCTTGTTATTGCATCTTCCGATCCTTCCACATGGCTCATATAAACACTTGCCGACAGCACATAATTTCTTTCTTTGAAGTACTGGGTGAAATCTATACCTCCCGTAGTGGCATTTTTATGCAGCTGATTCAGACCGGTGCCATCGAGGCGTCTTATTGTATTGGTTACCGCACCGCCGAGAATGGTATTGCCCTTATTAAAGTCTTTCTGTACACGTGCCAGTGAATAGTTGGTGAGCGGTTCAATTACCTCTGTTGATTTTCGTCCGGCACTGTCAATTTCCGCCACTACCTCTGCTGTCACACTTTCCATAAAGCCCACAGAGAGTCCGTTATTTGTTTTTCCTGTAAGCTTGGCTGCACCGATAATATTTGTAAACTGCGGCACATCGGCATATTCATATTCCCCGAGTGAAGGGTAGCCGTGTGGGTTTCTGCCTATCCGTCTTGAGTAGAATAGGTTATCGTTTCCTATATCACCATCACCAAGGCCCACATTGAAGCTGGTAATGTTATTACCTTCAATAAAGAAAGGTCTTTTTTCCTCGAAGTATGTCTCATAGGCTGTGAGGTTAACTTCTGAGGGGTCGGCTTCAACCTGCCCGAAATCAGGGAAGAGGGTAAGATCGAGGGTGAGGTTGTTCGTAACCCCTATCTTTGCATCCAGTCCGCCCTTCAGCCTGTAATCGCTGCCTGTTTTGAAGGGATTGCCCTCTTCACGTTCATAAGAATTATATGAAGCCACACCGTAGGGCATTATATCGAACTGTTTCCTGGGTTCAACCCCTTCCAGTCCCCCGAGCTCGGCAGCCAGGTGCACAACACCCGGTGCGTCACGTGGTATTGCCGGCCAGAAGCTCATTTCCTGGTGCCTGAATATCTGGCGGGCCATCAGCAAGCCCCAAACCTCATCTGAGCTCTTCTCAAACCTGAGCTGTGTGAAAGGGATTTTCATCTCCGCGGCCCATCCCCATTCCTGCATACTTGTTTTTGCCTGCCAGATGGGGTCCCATGTAGGATCTTCATTCTGCCCGTCGTTGGACATTATCATATCAAAACGCACACCGGCGGAGCTTACACCAAATACGAAAAGTGTGCGAAGGTCATGGTAACTGTCAACACCTATGAATACCATATCCCCGTCAGCATTATCCCTGCGGCTCATCCTGTTTGTGATACTGTCAGGGGATGAATCATAGGCTTTGAAAGCGATATAAAGGTTTACATCATCATAGCAGATTTTATATTCTGTCGGCTGTGAAGGGGGCCTGTTTTCATAGGGCTCATGCTGAATAAAACCACCCTGCCAGTGGTTCTGCATCCAGGCTTCATCATCGAGATTACCATCTATTGAGGGAGCATTCGTGATGCGAACAGCTTCATAATATTTTTTCTTTTTCTCAGCATCCTGGCCGTTTGCGTTCAATGAGATGACTGCAAAAAGCATCAGGATAAGTGTCAGGTTCTTCATAGTTGCTTTATTGAATTATGTAAACAAAAGACGCAGAAGTCTGTATATTGTTGCAGGATCATGCAAGATTAAATCATTTCTAAATAGCCGGAATGAGATAACTACTATCTCAAACCGAAGCGGTATGATAGTCTGATAAGGAAAACATTATGGGGATTCTCCTCTGTGAGAGAGTTTTAATCATCATAAAGGCGGATGAACTCATAGCTGTTTCCCCGGTGTTCAATGAAGCGGATGAAATTATCCCTGGATATTATAAGTGAGGCTGTATTATCATTGGGATGAAAGGACAGATTCTCAAAATCAAGCAGTTTTTCATCGATAAAAAGATGAACATGTTTTGAATGGTCGTTAACCAGCCCGAATGGTGAAACTGAACCTGGTTCGAGACCAAGGTATTTCATCAGTCTTTTTCCTGAAGCAAAAGTGAGTTTACCCTGTTTGAGACGTGATTCAAGATCTTTCATGTTCAGATGCCTGAGGTGTTCAAGTATTACCAGGTAGTGTTTATTGCCTTTATGGTTACGGAGGAATATGTTTTTGCACCTTCCTGAATCGTAATTTTTCCAGTACTTTCTTGCTTCCCCGATTGTATTCACCGGGGGGTGTTCACGATAGTGGTAGGGGATATCCAGTTTATGGAGCAGTTCATAGACTTCTTTCTGACCCCTCATAAGCTTATCCCTTTTTGTTGGTGTATTCGAATTCCATTTCGGCAAGTATTGCCAGGTCTTCGCCTGCTTCCCGTGAGTCTGTATCTGCCGGGTCAAAGGACCACCTGATAATTGCGGGCACACCGTCTTTTTCGATTGCTTTAATGATCATGACCAGCTCATAGAGGAATATGGCCGAAGAGGAGTTGAAATATTCGAGATCGAGCTCTAATACCAGTGGATCATCGTCAGTAAAAACCGGTCTGTCTGTTTTGAGCATATTCCTGTAGTTGCGCATCCACTCGATAGCAGGTTCATATGTGGCACGCACGTTTTCAGGGCTGCTTGTGCCACTTATCCTGAAGATTTTTTCTTCGTGTGACAGAATAATTTCCGGGTCCAGTTCCGTTGGGGCTTGGTAAAGTTTCTGCATTTCGCTTGTTTTGGTTACTACAAATATGCAATTTTCCTTTTTCCGTTACAATTTTTCTTTATCGAAGAGTTTCCCGCCGGCATTTTCTTCCAGGTATCCTTTATCTTCGAGCAGCTCTCTTTTTTCTGAAGCCTCCACTGCCAGCCTGTCGCACCTTTCGTTACCCTGGATACCACTGTGGCCTTCAACCCACTTTATTGTTACATCATGTTGCCTGTAAACTTTTAGAAAACGTTTCCACAGGTCGGCATTCTTTTTTTTCCTGAAAGCCTTCCTTTCCCATTCAAGCACCCAGCCTTTGTTGACGGCATCGGCAATATATTTTGAGTCGGTGTATATTACCACCTCTGAGCCCTTAAATCTCAATGCTTCCAGTCCCACGATCACTGCCAGCAGTTCCATCCTGTTATTGGTAGTCAGTTTATATCCTTCTGATAGTTCTTTCTTGTGCCTGTCGGTCTGCAGCACCACGCCGTATCCTCCCGGTCCGGGATTCCCCCTGGCGGCTCCATCAGTAAAAATTGTTATTTTCTTGCCCATTCTTTAAGCCGGTAATACGATGCCTGTATTTGAAATAAATAATTTAACTGCTATTGCAAGCAGGATTATACCGAAAAATTTCCTGAGGATATGCACCCCCGAGGGTCCGAGTATCCTTTCAACGCCTGCTGTCATTCGCAGAACAATAAAAACGATAATCATATTAACTACAAGGGCGACAAGGATATTTACCGGTGCATATTCAGCTTTGAGCGACAGCAGTGTTGTTATTGAGCCTGCGCCGGCAATAAGGGGGAAAGCAATAGGTACGACCGTTCCTCCTCCCGGTGAGTCATGTTTGAAAAGTTCAATCCCCAGCACCATTTCGAGGCCCAGGAGCAGGATAACTATTGATCCGGCTATGGCAAAGGAGGATATATCAACCCCGAAGAGGGCAAGGAGGGGTTCACCCACAAAGAAGAACATCAGGAATATTATAAATGCCACCAGGCTTGCCTTGCCTGCACCCACTTCACCTGCTTTTGCTTTTATATCAAGGATTATTGGTACGGATCCCAGGATATCGATAATGGCAAAGAGGACCATAAATGCCGCCACTGATTCTTTGATACTGAAATTTTGAAGAAATTCCATGGTATGAAACAATTTTGTGCAAAGATAGGAAATATAGGATGAGGCCGTTTAAAAAAAGAATGAAGGGCAGCGAAAGGCTGACCTTCATCCTTTTTCTTCAAAAATTGCCCGGCGTTTCTTTACGGTTTTTAATCCGTTTTCCGCCCGGGTTCTTATTCCCTTATATCCATTTCTTCAACCAGGTGTCCGGCGCCGGCATATACATCCATTATCCAGAGCACATAGCGGATATCCACATTGATACATCTTTGCAGGTCGGGCTCAAAGGCCACGTCGCCGCTCATGGCTTCCCAGTTGCCATCGAAAGCCAGTCCTATCAGTTCACCTTTGCCATTAAGCACGGGGCTTCCCGAGTTACCACCGGTGATATCATTGTTGGTCAGGAAGCATACAGGCATATGTCCGGCCGGGTCTGCATACCTTCCGAAATTCTTTTGCTCATAAAGTTCGATAAGGCGCTCGGGCAGGTCATATTCATAATCACCTGGAATATATTTTTCCATAACACCTTCCAGTGTTGTGTAATGCTTATAGATAACAGCATCTTTAGGCTGGTAAGGCAGCACGGAGCCATAGGTCAGGCGCATTGTGAAATTTGCATCGGGATAGGGTACTACTTCAGGGTCCATTTCCCTCAGCCCGGCAATATACAGTCGTCTTCCTTTTTCAAGGTTAGTATCGAATTCACCTGATTTCTGCATGAGGTCCCTGTACACCATCATAACGTCCATTCCCGCTTTAAGGGCGGGATCAGATTCCAGTTTTTCAGCATCCAGAGTGGCAAGGAAGCTCATTAGCTTTTCTTCGGTTGTGAATATTGAATTGTCAAACATATGGTCGACATACCTGTCAACGTCTCCTGCGAAGTTCTCATCTATCTGTTTAACAAATTCAGGCCAGTAAATAGGGTCGATGTCTTCTTTGAAGACCCTTATCATTGCTTTTGTCGCTTTCCTGTCAGTTGGCGGGTTATAATTTTTGTAGAATCCTTCAGCCCTTCTCTTCAGTCTGCTAACAGCCTGGTTGATTGATTCTTCATCATCGCTGGCAAGGGCAGTTATCAGCCCCTGGGCGCTGGTAGCCATTGAAGGCAGTTCAGTTCCGCGCAGAAGGCATTCACTCAGGTACTGCTGGGCATTATTGTAGTCTGCCCTTCCTTTTATTGATGTCCTGATTAATTCCAGTGCATCACCGTATTTGTCCTCTCTTTTCCTGTTTTTATCCACCCATTCGGTGAATCTTTCTTCAAGTTTTTGTTTTTTGCCTTTTACATTCAGTCTTTCCAGTCCCTGCTTCTGGCCTATTGAGAATTTCCAGTAGTTGGACGAGCCTGAATATTTTGATGCATACTGTATATTGACTTTGGGATCGGCCATCATATCTTCCATCAGTATTTCCTGCCTTATACCACGAATTTTGATCCTGTTGGGATGGGTGATTGACAGAACCTCATCCACTCCATAGGATGTCATATACCTTTGTGTTCCGCCGGGGTAGCCAAGAATCATTGCAAAGTCGTTTTCGTCCACTCCTTTAACCGACACAGGCAGGTGATGTTTGGGTTTCAGCGGCACATTTTCCTCAGAGTATTCTGCGGGTTTACCATCGGGGCCCATATAAACGCGAAAAACACTGAAGTCGCCTGTATGGCGGGGCCATTCCCAGTTATCGGAGTCATGGCCGTATTTGCCTATTGAAGAAGGAGGTGCTCCCACCAGCCTTACATCATTGAATATTTCATAAACAAGAAGGTAATAATTATTACCCCCAAAGAATGAACTTACAGTGGCCCGGTAGTGGTTTCCTTCTGATGCTTCAGCTGCTATAGCCTGTCTGACCATGTTTATGGCATCGGCCCTTTCTTTTTCAGTCATGTCGGCCGTCACATCTTTAAGCACGCGGTCACTGACATCTTCAAGCCTGACAAGGAATGTTACGCTCAGCCCGGGGTTTGGTAGTTCCTCGTCCATTGACATGGCCCAGAAACCGTCTTTAAGGTAATCGTTCTCCACCGTGCTGTGTGATTGTATTGTCCCATAACCACAATGGTGATTTGTTAGCAACAGGCCCTGTGAGGAAACGATCTCGGCCGTGCAGCCTCCTCCGAAGATAACGATGGCATCTTTCACCGAGGACCTGTTCAGGCTGTATATCTCCTCTGCACTCAGTTCAAGTCCGAGCTCTGTCATTTTACCCATATTCAGTTGCTCGAGCAATGGCAAAAGCCACATACCCTCGTCTGCCCTGAGGCTCATATTCAAACTGAATATAAGGGCAATAAGTATTGATACTAATCTTTTCATGAAATGTAATTTTTTGTGATTTTTATTTTAGGTTTCAAATATAATATTTTCTGGACTCAATGGTCAGTTTTAATGATCAAGACTTTTTTCCCGGAAGAGGTCCATCTGGGAGTCACCCAGGTTAAATGTTTTCCGGTGATAGGGTGTAACACCATATTTTTCAATAGCTTGTTTATGCTCAGGGGTGGGGTAGCCCTTATTATTTTTCCATCCATACTGTGGATATTCATCATGGAGTCTTATCATATATTCATCACGGTAGGTTTTTGCCAGGATAGAGGCTGCAGCAATGGACATAAACTGGCCGTCGCCTTCAACAATGGTTTTAAAGGGGATATCCTTGAAGGGAATAAAATAGTTACCGTCGACAAGCAAAAATTCCGGTTTCCTGCTGAGCCCTTCAATGGCCAGATGCATGGCTTTATATGTTGCCCTGAGGATATTTATCAGGTCAATTTCATTATTATCGACCATTGCCACATTCCATGATATGGCTTTTTCGATGATTTCTCTCCTCAGTGTTTCGCGGATTAGGGGGGACAGTTTCTTCGAGTCGTTCAGTATCACGTTCCTGTAACGCCTTGGCAGGATAACCGTTGCTGCAACGACGGGACCGGCAAGTGCTCCCCGCCCGGCTTCGTCACACCCTGCTTCTGTTAGTCTCCTGTTAAAAAATGACCTGAGCATATCTTATAGTGTTTGTGAAATATATAATTATCGGCCGGACCAGGATCCTGCTTTTCCCCTTGTTGTAAAATGACTCCGGGAAACAGGAAATAAAATTAAGAATTGTATACTCAAAGAAAGAAAAAATGCAGCTCTTTTTAAAATTATTTAATGGCAAAACAAGCAGCTTCTTAATTTTTTTGTCCATGAGATGTAAATAAAATTGTTAATTACTTGTTAATAAAAAAATTTTTATATTTTTGATGATGCAAACTTATCCTTAAACAATGCATTATAGGGGGAATATAATATTGTTTTTGTGGGCTACTGCTGTCTGCTCGAGTTTCGGCCAGAGTGTTTCACACCAGGTCCTTACTCCCTGGTCAAATGTTGCAGATATAAGCGGCAAAAGCATAAACCAGACAGTTGGGGAGTCCATGGTTGAGATATTAAATGGCAACAATTATTTTCTGACCCAGGGGTTCAACCAGCCCAGTTTTCGCATGTCGCTTCCCAAGGATGGCGAGACAAAGGGTATTACGGCCTATCCCAATCCAGTCGTTGACATTCTCAATGTTGAATTATCCGGATATGAGATGACTGATTTTGAGCTTCTTATTTTCGGGCTTAACGGGACGATGTATCACAGGCTCGAGGTATCATGCGGAAGGCAGTCATGGAACAAGGCTTCAATTAATTTAAGTAATTATAAACGGGGGATGTATTTTCTGCGTGTCAGATCACTGGATGACAGGGTTTCACGCTTGTTTAAAATTGAAAAGATGTAGGGAGGCAATATGAAAAACTTAACAAGGTTTATCTCAGTATTCGTTTTTATAGTGGCCACATCTCTTGCTGCAAATTCGCAGGAGGTGCCATTTGGAATTAACTACCAGGCTGTTGCACGCGACAATTTTGGCAGTGAGCTGGTTAATGAGAGGGTGGATATTCGTTTCACCATTCTGTCATCCACCCCGCTGGGAAATATTGAATACCAGGAGATGCATGATAATGTTTCCACATCAAGATTCGGGGTTTTTTCCGTCACCATTGGCAACGGAACACCCATAATGGGGTCCTGTGAATCATTCTCGGATATTAGCTGGGAATCTGCTCCCCATTACCTGAAGGTAGAGATTAAGTTTGCCAATGAATTCCTGGAGATGGGTACCATGCAGTTTTTAAGTGTTCCCTATGCCCTTTATGCCGCCAAATCGCTCGAACCAGGCCCTCCGGGACCCAAGGGCGACAAGGGTGATCCGGGCGACCCGGCCAGTGATAACCAGAAACTTTCTTTTGACGGCGAAAATCTCACTATAGACGGAGGTTACGATGGGAGTGGTCCGATAAGCACTGTTAACCTGGGTGCTTTGCTTAATGTGGATGATGATGATGCCGATCCTGAGAATGAGATTCAGGACCTGAGGCTTATTAATAATGAGCTCCGTATAACAAAAAATTCTGAATACAGCCCGATTGATCTGTCAAGATACATGGATAACACCGATGAACAGACCCTGGCTTTCAATACAACTGACGGCACCCTGTCTATCAGTAACGGTAACTCCGTTGACATGTCACAGGCACTTATGGATACCGACCCTGCAAATGAGCTAATAACAGGCTTTACCATGGACGGAACTGAACTTGTTATTACTGAGGGCTCCAATGAACAAAGAGTTGACCTGAGCAGTAATATGGTGGCTTTCAGGGCGAAAAAGACGGAGAACTCGGATGCTTCAATGCCTCTTTCGAATGTCGATTTTATACCTGACAGCCCGGAGTTTAACGATGGCATGGCTTTTAATATGGCAACTGGTGAGTTTACGGCTCCTCATGATGGCATTTATAACTTTGACATAGTATACAGTGCTGATGGCAGCGGCAGTGGAAGAGTATTGATGATATATAAAAACGGGAACATGTACCAGAATCTTGGTGAGGATATTTCCAGCGGCGCCAGGCTTTTCAGAACAGTTACCATGAAATTATTAACGGACGACAGGGTAAAATTAGTTGTTCACACCGGCACCGGCACATCGATAGGCACAGGTATTTTTTCCGGCTACAAGGTTTTCTAGGTTCCTGCGTTGTCTCTTATAAGTACATGTCGGTGCTACAGCAAGGTCACTTCACCACCATATCGCTTATCACAGCCCGCTGCTAAAGCAAGGTCACTTCACCACTATATCGCTTATCACAGCCCGCTGCTACTGCAAGGCCACTTCACCACCATATCGCCTTTCAGAACCCGGTAAGACGGCAAGGCCTTTACCACTCCGCTTCTTCCATAAGTAACCTGTATTTTTCCATAAGCTCCCTGTTGAGGTCAAGTGGTGGTTCTGCTCCTTCGGGCAGGAGTGACTTATAGGGATGATCCTTTGAATATTCCATGAACTCTTTCTTTATCGACTCCAGTACGCGGGGCCTGGTAAGCAGGTCAATGGCTGTTGCGGCCATCACCCTGGCCCCTGCATTGAGTCCTTTCCAGGCTGCTGACCCGTAGTAAGCTGACACGGCTGACCAATGGTGGCCTATCA
>JAZBOI010000120.1:0-5941 GCA_036351095.1 Bacteroidales bacterium
TTTATCCATATTGCTAATAAAACTACTTCTGATCTGGGGAATCAGACATGACTTCACTTATAAATATATGATTTTAAAACCTAATTAAAAAGACCCTGGCGCTTTTATTTTTAACCGGGGGTATTAATTTCATGAGCTTTCAGCTTCGGGCGGGAGCGGGGATCCAGGTATGGAACCTGATATTAAGTCGCAGTCTTACAGCCTATTGCCTGTAATATCGTCAATGTCTTCACGCTATCTGCCTATAGAACAAAAGGGATTACTGCCTTTCTTTTTTCAGGGTAATCAGGGAATGTTTTCCTGTACCACCTGTGGTGGTGCAATGCCCTTGGGATAAGGTTAGCGGCCGTCCATATTGCAAAAGACAGTCCCGGCAGGCTCCATGTCATTATTGCAAAACCTGTCCATTCAACAATTTCACCTGCAAAATTGGGGCATGAGATATATCTGAACAGTGGATGTGTCGGGATTGAATAGCCTGATTTATGCCCGTTACGGAGGTGGATAAGGTGATTATCGGCAAGCTGGTTTATTACAAATCCTGTGATAAACAATAGGATCCCTGCAATAAACCTGGGATCTGTTAACCATTCGGCATTTGAAGTAGTGTCCCCTGCAATATAGCCAAGCCAGTAGCCATTGAGGAATCCGTTAACAAGGTTGAAAAACAGGGCAAGCATTACCACCAGCAGGGGTATTGTTTTACCTTTTGTCCTTGTCCTGAAGGGAAAAACAAAGATACGGTTGAAATAATGGATAAACCATAAGAGGAAAAATATCCATAGTACGCTTATTCCCGTTTTGTTACCCCCGAAGAAGAGTATGGTTATCAACAGCAGGGATGGCATTTCCATGATGAACCAGCCTGCACGGTTATCAATTGACGGTCCCCATTTACTGCTTGCATGTTTTCCGTAAGGAGCCCTTACTTTGAGAAGAAGGGGAAACAGGATCACGGCCAGACCGATCCATGCCATTACGATTATATTGAAATTCTCTCTAAGCATCACGCCTGTCCATTCTTATTTTATAAAATCAGGGTTTGCCAGGGGTAAGAGGGCCCCTGTTTCCTCCTGCATCTTTTTTAACAATGCTTTCATCTCCGCTGTTTTTTCAGGGTACTTATCCGACAGGTCTGTTGTCTCCCCCACATCCTCATCCAGCTTATAGAGTTCGCTTTTTCCATAATGGTAAAACTCGATAAGTTTCCACTTGCCTTTGCGGATTGCAGCACCCGGGGTCCACTGGCTGCCGTGGTAATGGGGGAAATGCCAGAAAATAGCTTCCCTGGCGGGTGCTTCATTTCCTGTCAGCAGGGGGAACAGGCTCAGCCCGTCGATATGCTGCCGGGGCATCAGGGCTATTCCTGCCATATCGAGTATGCTGGGATAGAAGTCGCTACTGATAACCGGTACATCGCTCGATCCGCTGATAATTCCAGGCCCGCTTATAATAAGAGGCACCCTTATACCACCCTCGTAACACCATCCCTTACCTGCCCTCAGCGGGCGTACGGAAGTAGGAGCCGGCCTGTCTTTCCATAAAGTTGTCAGTCCGCCGTTATCGGAAGTGAAGATGATATAGGTATTTTCAGATAAGCCCGTTTCATCGAGGTAATCAATTATCCTCCCGGTATTCTCATCCATACTGAATACCATGGAGGCATAGTCTGCATTTACCTGCTTAAGTGTTGTGCTGCCGCTATGTTCACTGACAAGAAGAGGCCTGGCTTCTTCACCCAGGCTATCTCTTTTTGCCCGGAAATATTCAATATGTTTCCTGCTGGCCTGTATGGGGGTATGTACGGTATAGAAAGAAAGATAAAGGAAAAATGCTTCATTTTTTACCGACTTTATGAATTCAAGAGCCTCATCTGCAAGCCTGTCGGTAAGGTATTCACCATCGGGACCGTCTTCGAGCATGGGGTTATTGTATGGTGAATAATAGCCGCCCGGGGGCTGACCCATATGATGACCTCCCTTATTGATGTCGAATCCCTGGTTTTCAGGAAAATAAGCTGTATCACCAAGGTGCCATTTACCGGCAAAGAAAGTATGGTAGCCGTTCTTTTTCATTACTTCGGCAATTGTTTCTTCTTCAAGTGAGAGCCGGTGATTATCCACGGGACCGATGAGCTTCCTGTCTTTTGGGTCATCCCCGGGTATCCAGTCGGTGATGTTGACTCTTGAAGGGTATTTACCAGTCATTATGCTGGCCCTTGTAGGGGAGCACACCGGTGAAGAGGAATAGGCGTCTGTAAAGACCATTCCTCCCGCTGCCAGCCTGTCAAGGTTCGGTGTTTCATGGAAGCTGCTGCCGTAACACGAGAGGTCAGTGTATCCAAGATCATCGACGAGGATAAAAACGATGTTTGGCTTTGGGTCTTTCCCGGAGCATGAAATGCAGAAAAGGGCTATGAGCAAAAGTATAAGTATAGCTGCACTTTTTTTCATATTTATTCACCCATAAGATTCAGAACCGCCACGTAAAAATCTTTATCAACAACGAGTTCACCGGGCTTTACGTTTTCAAGAAACGACCAGCCCCTGTTTCCGAATTCGAGCCATGTTTCCTGGCCGTCGAGGTAGATTTTCAGTGGCATATTGAAGCCGCGAACAGTATTGCCCCACCTGTATCTAAGTCCGCCATCGGCAAACCTGTATTCGAACACGGGTATCCTGGTATCACGAAGGAACTGGTCAAAAACCGGCTGCAGCTCAAAAGAGGTATGTTCTTCCATATATCCTTCTATCTGCCCGCTGGTAACGGTCTGGTGCCGGAAAGTTTCATTGAGGCCTCGCAAAATAGCTCTCCATTGTTCATCATCGTTGACTATCTGTCTTATCATATGGAGCATGGTCGCACCTTTCTGATACATGTCCCCGGAGCCGGAGCGGTTAACATCGTAAAGTCCTATAATATTCCGGTCGTTGGCAATATTTGACCGTATTCCCCTGAGGTACTCGAAGCCGGCTTCCCTGCCATACCAGTACTCAACAAAGAGTCCCTCGGAATAGGCTATAAAGCTTTCGTGTATCCACATATCGGCAATATCCCTGTATGTAATACTGTTTGCAAACCATTCGTGACCCGATTCATGTATGATAATAAAGTCAAATTTCTCACCCCAGCCTGTACCGCTTATATCCCTTCCGCGATAACCGTTCATATAGCCGTTACCATAGGTCACAGAGCTCTGGTGTTCCATTCCCAGGTAAGGGGCTTCAACAAGCTTATAGCCATCTTCATAGAAGGGATAGGGACCAAACCAGTATTCAAATGCCTCCAGCATCAGGGGTACCTGTTTGAAGTGTTCTTTTGCTTTTTCAAGATTATAACTCAGTACGTAATAGTCACAATCGAGCTTTCCCGCTTCGCCATCATATACTTCGCCGAAGTGGGCATAATCCCCTGCATTTATATTAACACCGTAATTATTGATTGGATTATATACATACCAGTGCCATGTTTTTGTGCCGTCGGGATTAATGTCAACACCCTTGTACCGGCCATTCGATACATCCATAAGGTTCCCGGGTGTAGTAATGCTTAATCTCATGCTGTCGGGCTCGTCATACATATGATCCTTGCAGGGCCACCATATGCTTGCTCCCCCTCCCTGGCACGAGGTGGCATAGAAAGGATTACCATTCTCATCGTATGACCATGTAAGCCCGTCGTCCCAGGGCGGGCGCCTGCTCACCTTCGGCTTACCGCCGTAGTATACCTTTACTTCATTCGATGCACCTTTGATCTGTTCCTTTTCCAGTTGAACAAACCAGGCATTGCCGTCACGCACGAATTTAAGATCTTTTTTGTCCTGTGTTATCCTGCTTATTTCCAGGGGTGGCTGCAGGTCTATCTGCATGAGCTTATGCGGTTTCAGAACATCATAGCGTATCAGCACATAGCCGCTCAGGCTGCTGTCGGCAGGATCGGTCCTGATATCCAGGTGGTAGAAAGTTAGATCCCACCATTCCCTTTCGGGTGTGATTGATCCACGCAGTGTATCCTGTCTTGTGAGTTCCATGGAGCGCTGTGAAAAGGCATGGTAGGGAATTATCAGAAGGCAGGTAAGGATAAGTAATAATCTTCTTAACATGACAGTTTGTATTTAATGTTAGTCCATCAAACTTACATAATTGTCCTGATAAAAAGATGCGATGCATATGTTTTCGAACCGGAAATACATGATTTATGATGTATCACCGGGGGTCACCCTAAAATTATTTCATGCTCCCGTATCGCGGCTCTTTTCTGTACTTAATTCCTGAAGCGGTAAACCCTTACCCAGTCTATTTCCATTGAGCTGGAGCCGGAGATTGTTTTATCAAGACCCCCTGAAAAATTGATGTACATCGGCTCTGAGGGAATATTGTAAGTCTGCCTGAAAACTTCGTAATCATTTATTTTCCAGACCAGTTTGTCTGCCGTCCACTCAAGGGTGTAAATATAAAAGCCCCTTCCGTATTTGCCGCCTATTGATGTTTTTGCAAGCTTATCGCCGTTGGCGAACAGGTCCATCCATACCTTCCCTTTAGCGGTGCGGCATATATCAATATGGGGTGTTACCTTGTCGGCCAGCAGGTAAAAGGCATGTCTGGGTCCAATGGCTGTATTAAGCTTTACTTTTGCCTGGAATATTCCGTATTTCTGGCGGAAGCTTTTGCCGGTGTTGATTATACCGGAAGTAAAGTTGAATTCTTTGTTCCTGAAACCGCCAAGCTCAGGGTTCCATACCTTTCCTTCCTTTTTCTGGGGCCTGGTGCTTATGCTCAGGATGCTGCTGCCTACATTGATATTATCCGCTTCGGTGTAGCAGTGAAGGTCGCTTTCCAGTGAATACCTGTCGTTAAGCAGCCTGTCGCCCCAGTAATGGTTTGTAAGCCATTTACCTTTGTCAAGGCTGTCGCTGTCAAACTCATCATGGAAGACCAGTTCCCTGTGCTTCAGGACATCAAATTTATCCGAATCCTTAACCTTGAAGTACCATACGATATCATCACTTTTTTTCAGTTTCTCGTATTCCTCCTCCACCTTGTACAGATCAGATTTTTCAAAACGCTTTTTATCCAGGAGATAAGCCTTCCTCTCCCTGAACTCATCTGTATTAAGGTAGTCCTTAAGCTCAGCATGCCTTGATACCTTCTGTGATCCGTCCAGTTCCTTGAATTTTGAAAGAGCTTTGGATGAGCGGAATTTAAAGAAGAATTTAATGTCCGGGTCGTTTTTCAGTTTTTTATATTCCTGCAGAAGCTTGTATTCATCGCTATCCTTGAAAGTGATCGGTTTCATGTTCTTTTTCTCAAGGAAAGCCTGGGAGTTAATAAATTCCTCCAGCTGCCTGAAACGTTTTATGCTGGGAACGCTTTCCAGTTTCTCAGCCTCTTCCTTCTGGCCCTTTTTCAGGAGCTTTTTATAAGTTTTTATGTTTGAATCTGAATTCAGTCTTTTATACTCCCTGTATTTATTGTATTCCTCCGTTGTTTTGAAGGTAATGGGTTTCATCTTCTGCTTTTCCTTGAAGGCGGTGGAGCTCACAATCTTGCTGAGCTCTTCGTAACGCTTCACCTTATCCGAATTTTCCATCTCCCGGAATTTCTTAAGGTCCACACTGTCGCGGGTCCTGAAATACATCGCCAGGCCGCTGTCCTTATCCAGTTTCCTGAACTCCAGCTCCTTGTTGTATTCTTCGGAATCTTTGAACCGGAGGTTCACAATATGTTCCTTTTTTGTCTTAAAATCAGTCGAATTTACGCGGGCGTCCAGTTCATTAAAACGCTTCAGTTCATTCGATTCACTGAATTTTTTAAGTTTTTCAAACTCTTCGATAAGGGCATTTTCTTCCTGCTCTATCTTTGATGTTGAAGGGATTAACCCAAGTGACAGTTTGAGCTTAGCCATGCTGAAATTGTTTGTATATAACCTGTTAAAGATAAAA
>JAZBOI010000121.1:0-13220 GCA_036351095.1 Bacteroidales bacterium
GATTCCAAAAATAGTAAAAATCCTGATAAGCGGACGGACCTAAAAAACAATAGTCATTTGCTCAAAGATTCTAAATTTATATATTTGAGCCCCTTTAATAATAAATCAGTAAAAAGAATATAATGATCGATAATGAAGTTTTAATGAACCCCAATGAGCTGGTTCAGTTTTTAAAAAAACCGGCATCAGAGTTTACAAAAGCAGATATAATAAAATTCATCGAAGCTAAGGACATTGAGATGGTAAACTTCAGGTATGTTGCTGAAGATGGTAAACTGAAGACACTGAACTTTGTTTTGTCGAGTCGTCAGCACCTTGAAGAATTATTGTCTGAAGGGGAAAGGGTTGATGGATCGAGCCTGTTTTCCTTTGTGGGAGCCGGGTCGAGCGACCTCTATGTTATACCCAGGTACAGCAGCGCTTTCCTTAATCCATTCACTGAGCAGCCGGCACTGGATATATTATGTTCTTTTTATGATTTCGAGGGAAAGCCGCTTGAAAGTTCTCCTGAGAATATTTTGAAAAAGGCCTACAGGCGTTTTGCCTCTAAGACCGGCCTGGCTATGAAAGCTCTCGGTGAGCTGGAATATTATGTAAGATCGCTTGAAGATGAACTGTACCCGATGATCGATCAGAAAGGGTATCATCAGACAATGCCCTTTGCCAAATTTGAAGATTTGCGGATTGAAGCACTCGACCTTTGTGCAAGGGCAGGATGCCGGATAAAATACGGTCATTCGGAAGTGGGCAGTTTTACAAAGGAAGGTGAAAATTACGAGCAGCATGAAATAGAATTTCTCCCTACAGATGTGGAATTTGCAGTGGAACAGATGGTTATAGCAAAATGGATACTCAGGATGCTGGCTTATGAGCGTGGTGTGGAAATAAGTTTTGCTCCCAAGATAACCGTTGGCAAAGCAGGCAGTGGTCTTCATATCCACATGCTGCTTGAAGAAGACGGGCAGAATGTTATGCTGGACAATGGAGAAATAAGTGATGTGGCCAGGAGGATGATAGCCGGCATACTTGATCTGAGTCCATCACTCACAGCTTTCGGTAATACTATACCCACATCCTATCTCAGGCTTGTGCCGCACCAGGAGGCACCGACCAATATATGCTGGGGCGACCGTAACAGGTCAGTCCTTGTTCGTGTACCCCTTGGATGGTCAGGAACAGGCAATATGATAAAGGATGCCAATCCCCAGGAAGAGTCTGAACCTGTATCATCAGGTAGCAGGCAGACCGTTGAATTCAGGGCTCCCGATGGTTCGGCCGACCTTTACCTGCTGATGGCCGGACTGGTAACGGCCGTGGCGCACGGACTGGAAATGGAGAATGGACTGGATTATGCCAATAAGCTCTATGTTTCCGGTAACATCTTTGCGGAGGAAAATAAGGCTTTTCTTGAAAAACTGGATTCATTACCTGCATCATGCTGGGAGTCAGCAGAGAATCTTGCCAGGCAACGCAAATATTTCGAGGAGGACAATGTCTTTCCTGCAGGACTTATCGATGCAATTGTAAAAAGGCTTAAATCATACGATGACAGGGATCTCAGTGAGAGGTTGTATGGCAAGAAGGATGAACTGGCCGAACTGGTTAACAAGCATCTTCACTGCAGCTGACCATCGCCATTGGCATTGTTGATGTTAGCGCTCTTTATACTTGCATTAAGCTCGAAACCTATAAGGAGTGTTATTGAATTAAGGTAAAGCCACAGTAAAATAACCAGGATAGTTCCCATCGAACCGTAAAGCCTGTTATACTGGTCGAAATTATTTACATATGCCGAAAAACCCAGTGATGTAGCTATGAACAATAAAGTGGCAAGTGATGAGCCTGCTGATATAAACCTGAATTTTGCCTTTCTTGATGGTGCCAGGTAGTAGAGAAAGGATATTGCAGTGAACAAAAGTCCTATAATAACAAGCCATTTTATAAACTGCAGCATATAGAAAACAATATTACTTTCGATAATATTTCCATCTACAAGTCTTTCAACAGCTACCCTGCCAAAAATCAGCAATATCGCTGATACGGTTATCAGGAGGCCGATAATAAAAAAGAGAAAGAATGCTATTTTCCTCTGGGCTGTCCAGCTCCTTGTCTCAAACTTATGGTCTGATACGACAAAGGCATTGATAAGTGCATGTATACCGTTTGTTGACATGATAGCCGATGCCACTATCATTATGATAAGAAAAATATTGCTGCGGGTGGTAATAGCTTCCCTGATGCTCTGTTCCATGAAAACATTTGCCCTTTCAGGTGTTATGCTTTCAAAAAGTGAGATTACCTGTTCCTGGAAACCCTGTACAGGGATATAGGGGATAAGTGTAAAAAGCAGGAAACTTGCTGGTACAAGGCTGAGAAGGAGGTTAAAAGCTATTGATGAAGCCCTTGTTACCAGGGCTCCTTTCCGGAAACCCCTTACAAAGAAGACTATGACATCGTACATTGGCACCCTGTCAAAACCCGGTAATACCAGGTTCTTAAGACGTTCAAGAAAGTATTTGCCTATTTTATCCCTGTTGAATAACCTCATATAGCTTTAAGACTGATATCCAGACTCCTGACGTGGTGGGTGAGGGCGCCAACCGATATGTAATCAACGCCACACCCTGCATATGATTGAACAGTATCAAGAGTTATGCCTCCCGATGATTCTACTTCATACCTCCCATCAATAAGTTCTATAGCTCTCCTGGTATCGGGGATACTGAAATTATCGAGCATGATCCTGTTAACCATGCCCTGTTCCAGGATTTGTTCAAGCTCATCCAGATCCCTGGCCTCAATCACTATGGACAGGTCCTTTTTTGTCTCCTTAAGATATTCATTGGATTTGATAATCGCATTCTTAATACCGCCGGCATAATCAATATGATTATCCTTCAGCATTATCATGTCATACAGCCCCATGCGATGGTTTACACCGCCACCGATCCTGACAGCTTCCTTTTCAAAGGCCCTGAAGCCCGGTGTGGTTTTCCTTGTATCCAGTATTTTTGCCTTATAAGCACTGATGGCATCAACATACATCCTGGTGGTGGTGGCAATGCCACTCATCCTCTGTATAATATTCAGGACCAGCCTTTCTGATCTGAGTAAACCCCTTGTCGGGCCTTCTGCAATAAAAGCTGTATCGCCCGGTTCAGCAATTGAACCATCGGCCATGCATTCGCTTAGTTTAATCCCTTTATCAACCCTGCTGAATACGTAAGATGCAATTTCAATCCCTGCAATTATACCGCTTTCTTTCACAAGCAGCCTTGACCTGCCATGAGCCTTTGCAGGAATACATGCAAGAGAGCTGTGATCACCGTCCCCAATATCTTCAGCCAGGGCCAGGTCTGTCAGATTACGAATCGCCTCCTGTATCATCCTTCTCAATTCTAAGCTGGTGGATAAGTGGTTTTGAATCGATTTTTTTGATAAGGAAATAAACCCTGAAATTGCCTTTCCGCGTTCTCAGTGTTCCAATGGCATAGGCTGACTCAGCCCTGCCTCCCTTGTGCTTGATGACAAAATCAGTGGTGGCGTGATCACGGAAGAAATCCTTGAGTATGTCTTCCGCAATTTTCCTGGTGTAAAAGTCTTCCTTGTCAAGCAATGCCAGCTCAACGGTTGAATTCAGGTATTCCGAAAGGACATCAACATTACCGGCTTTAAATGCAAGTGTAATCTCATCGGGAATATCTACAGACTGTGCACTTACATTAGTGTAAGCAGATAAGGCAACAGTGATTATGATCGCAAATATTATTCTCATGAAACTTCCTTATTATTGTTGCTTATATTGACAAAAATAGTCGAAATAAATTAAATCCTGAAATGGAAGGCCTCATTATGGCTTATACGAAAATTCAGATTGTGTGTTTAAATTAGTAAGTTTACCGGTGTTTTTTTTACTTTGGCAATCATTCAACATACCTGTTATGAAATTATCGCTAATACAGGTGGGCAAAACAAATGAAGCTTTTATAAGTGAAGGATTATCCCTTTATTATTCCAGGATCAGAAAAATGATGCCACTGGAGATAATAGACGTTGGCACATCGAAAGATGCACGAAATAAACCGGAGGCACTTCAGAAATCCGAGGAAGCAGCTTCAATATCAGCATATTTTAAGAAGGATGATGTTATTGTGCTGCTGGATGAATCAGGAGAACAGACCAGCTCCCGTGGCCTTGCTTCATATTTGCAGAAAACAATGAATTCAGGTCCCAAGCGCATTGTTTTTGTTATCGGGGGACCATGGGGACTGGGTACCGAACTATACGGCAGGGCAGGCATGGTCCTTTCTCTATCGAGAATGACTTTCCCGCACCAGTTGGTACGGTTATTGTTTGCTGAACAGCTGTACAGGGCCCTGACAATAATTAAAGGCATTCCCTATCATCACGACTGAAATATGAGAGTTTCACAATGAAAATAGCACTTAGCAATAAAAGGCTGTATACCATACTGGCCGCAGTGTTTGCCCTGGGAATAATTTCTGATCTCATATCAGAAAGTGAAGCTCCTTATATACTGGAGGCCAGGTCGTTTGAGCGTAAATTTCATAAAGCTGAAAAGGAAGGAATGCAGTGTCTTGAAAATCTGCTTGAGGCTGATTCCCTGTATCTCTGGAAGGATTTTCCTGAAAACTCCGAAGCCTTTGGAGCTTACAGCATATTCAAATATAAAGATGGACAGCTTGCTGCCTGGACAGACAACAGCCTGCCGGTACCGGAAAAATATAATGAAGAACGCTTTGATAAAAAACTGCTTACCCTGGGTAACAGGACGGTTATTGCCAATAAAATAAGTGATGGTGAGAATATTTATTTATGTCTTATCAACATATACAATGATTACAGTATAAATAACAAATACCTTAAATCGGGATTTAATCCTGAGTTCGGGCTTAAGATCAATACAGGTATCTCTTATAACAGTGAAGGGGCTTATCCCATACAAGACATTTCAGGTCAATACCTGTTTTCCCTGGTTTTTGACCGTTCCCCTAATTACATTAACGGGATAAATATTATTCCAATGATAGTGTGGCTGCTTTTCACAGTCCTTTTTCTGATTGCAGCTGACCGTCTTGCAGCCTGGCTGGTGAAAAATGGATTTTCATACCTGGGATTCCTTGCATCCCTGCAGATGGTTGTTCTTCTGTATCTTACTTTTCTCCTGCTGAACAAGCCTGCTGTATTTACCGGGCTGGATATCTTCTCTTCCTTCAGATTCACCCTCGGACCCCTGATACCGTCACCCGGTCACCTACTCTTCCTGGGTGCTCTCTTCCTTTTTATATGCTTTGAATTTTACAGGTATTTTCCCGGACCTTCATGCAGGGGAAATAACACTGCCGGGGACATCATGAAACTTAGCCTCTTCCTTTCCCTTGCATCATTTATTTTCTTTGTTTTCACTGAATTACTGGAGAAGCTGGTGCTCGATTCCAATATAAATTTCAGAATATATGAAATAGCAGACAGTGATATTTTTACCGTAATCTCAATTACTGCTGCAGCTGTTTTACTTGTTGGTTTAAGTATTTACCTCCTCAGAATTGCAATGTTCTGTAAAGGTCTTCCCTTCAGAACGGTAATCCCGGCACTGCTGGTGTCAGTGCTCATTCTTTATCTGCTGAATGTTTGTTCGGGCCAGTATTCCATAGTTCCCCTTCTTGCATATCTTTTACTTGCACTGCAGGCATGGTTTTTTCGTAGAGGAAAGGCAAGGCTGATAAATATATCGGTAACATTCGCCCTGATAGCAGCCGCCTACTCTGCATATATTATACCCGCTCTTACATTCCAGAAAGAAACGGAGAACCTGAAGGTAATAACTGCCAATTTCAGTAATCAAAATGATATTTACGGTGAAGCGCTGCTGCTTGATCTATGGCCTGATATTGAGAGAGACAGCCTTCTGAGTGAAATGATGGACCATGATTTCTCAAGCTCAGAAGAGGTTCAATCAGTTTATTCATACCTCGACAGCGTTTATTTTACAGCTTACTGGGATAACTATGAACGGATATATACCATCTGTGAGGATGATTCGCCATTGTATTTTGAGTCTGATACCTTCAGGGTGGAGAATTGCTTCGAATTTTTCCGTGAAAGAGCTGAAACCCTTGGCGTAGCTGTAACAGACAGCAACCTGGTATTCCTGGATAATAATTCAGGCAGGCCTTATTACCTGGGGTGCCTGTACTATGAAAGGGATGACGGAAGGCAGAACGGCCTGTTCATCGAACTGATAAACCTGGTAAAATATACACAGTCGGGTTATCCCGAACTCTTGCTTGACAAAAATTATGATAAGCAGGTTAATACCGGAGATTATTCCATCGCTAAATATATTGATAATTCGCTCGTACTGCAGACAGGGGAATTCCCCTATGATACCAGACTGAAACTGGATATCGATGATTCAACGAATTACCAGGCCGTACCCGGTGAAGGAGACATAGAATATTTTATTTACTCTGATGGCTCAATAACAGTAGTGGCGGCGAGACCTCTTCTTGTCTTCATGGATGTGGTGGTTACATTTACTCACCTTTTCATCGCATTCTTCGTGCTTTTCCTTATTGTGCAGCTGATCCTGAATCCACCGGAAACACTTTTCCCGGGGAAGATGAATTTTACTCATAAATTGCAGGTTGCCTTTATAAGCCTGCTCCTGGGATCATTGCTGGCAATAGGAACGGTGGTGGTAATACTGAGTATTAACCAGTACAGGGGCAAGCATTACGAAAATATAGAAGATAAATTAAGATCGGTATCTATCGAACTCGACCATAAATTATCTGACCTCGATAGCCTTCACCAGGACTGGAGTGCTGATTCTTACCCCGACCTCGATGCCTTGCTGGTCAAGTTTTCCAATGTGTTTGCAACAGATATTAATCTGTATGATACGGGGGGGGAACTGCTGGCTACCTCCAGGAGAGAAATATTTGACAAAGATCTGAAAAGTGAAAGGATGAGTTTTGCTGCCTATTCGCAATTAAGGCACGGGGCCAGAGCACAATATATTCATAATGAGAAAATAGGACAACTGGAATACCTTTCTGCATATACATGCTTCGAGAATTACAGGAAGGAAGTTCTGGCCTATATTAACCTGCCATATTTTAATATGCAGAGCAGGGTAAGCGAGGAAACATCAAACCTGATAGTGGCAATGATAAACTTCACTATGATCCTGCTGGTAATATCACTCAGTATAGCTGTTTTTATTTCCGTAAGGATAACAAGTCCTTTAAGGATGCTTCAGCAGGGACTGGCTTCGGTACGCCTGGAAGAAAAGAGCCAGCCTCTTGAGTACAGCGGGAAGGATGAAATTTCAGAACTCGTCGACCAGTATAATAAGATGCTGGACGAGCTGCAATCGAGTGCCCTGAAGCTGGCAAGATCAGAACGTGAAGATGCATGGAGAGATATGGCCAAACAAATAGCACACGAGATAAAGAATCCCCTTACACCCATGAAGCTGAACGTCCAGCAGCTGTATAAGAAATGGAAAGACAAGCCTGAAAATTTTGAAGAAAATCTGAGAAGTTTTAAACAATACCAGATTGAACAAATCGATAATCTTTCTTCTATAGCGACTGAATTTTCCAGTTTTGCCCGCATGCCAAAGGCCAACCCCAGGGAGACTAACCTCGTAAACCATATCAATGCCGTGGCTGACCTGTATAATGATATTAAAAATATCGACCTGGATATTGATTTCAACGGACTGAGTGAAGTAATAATTTTTGCTGATAAAGAGCAATTGAACAGTATGCTGTCAAATATTCTCAGGAATGCGGTACAGGCAATTCCGGGTAAGCGCAGGGGCTTAATAAATGTGAGCCTTTCCCTTAGAGACCAGAAAGTCCTGATAAAGGTGAAGGATAACGGGGTGGGCATTCCAGATGAACTGAAGAATAAATTATTCACCCCGAATTTTACAACAAAATCATCCGGTATGGGACTGGGTCTGTCTATTGTTAAGAGGGTGGTAGAAACTGCTGACGGGAAAATATGGTTTGAATCGGAACCTGGAAAGGGGACATGTTTTTATATAGAATACCCTGTTCTTTCATATAAAAGCTTATAAGTTATTATAGATTGCCCCGGGTATCTTTATTCTGTTCTTGATAAATACTATAATTTGCGTATATTAGCACTATTGAAGATCTGATAGATGACCCGGTATCTTATAAGGAATATTAAGTTAGTAGCACTGCTCTTCTTTATCGCTTTATTGACAGGGAATGTCCTGCTTGGATCACCCCAGCAGGAAATATCCGGGATAATCAATACCTATGCAAAAGTAAATACCATTGAAGCTGCTGATGCGGTTATCCTTGATGACGTATCAGGTTTCAATAACGGCGACACCGTACTGTTCATCCAGATGAAAGGAGTGTCTATACAGATCTCTCACAGCACCGGTTTCGGAAATGTTGATAATTATTACGGATCTCCCGGCTTTTATGAGTTTATAATTATAGAGCAGGTTGAAGGATCACCTGCAAACAGGATAACCTTCAGGAATAACCTTGTTGGATTTGGGGCCTATGATGCCACGGGATATATACAGCTGATTAAAGTCCCTTCATACCAGGGGGCACTTGTTACCGATGAATTAACCTGTCCGCCCTGGGATAGTATTTCAGGCACAGGTGGTGTGCTGGCATTGATTGTGGACAGTAAGCTTGAGTTGAATGCAGATATCAATGTCTCGGGGAAAGGGTTTTTAGGTGGCAGTGTTAGCACCATGGACGGAAATCCACTGAACGACACCTTTTTTTATTATCCTGAATCATCCTCTGTTGCAGGCAGAAAAGGAGAAAGCCTTGCCAGTCATGCCGCGGGTAGTGAAATATTTATTGATACACTGGCAAAAGGAATAGGTGCAATGTATAATGGAGGAGGTGGAGCAACAGGTGAATTTTCAGGAGGAGGTGGAGGAGCCAGTTTTGGTTCCGGAGGAAGTGGCGGATATCAGGGAACAACAGGTTTTTCAATAAGAGGGATAGCCGGCCGTAAAGTTGAAACAATCGATTTCAGTGACAGGGTCATTATGGGTGGCGGCGGTGGCGGAAGCGGCTCTAATGGCGGTACAGGAAGTGGCGGAGCTTCAGGCGGGGGAATAGTATTCATCCTGGCTGATACACTGATTGGGAATAACCATGCCATAAAAGCCAATGGTGACTCGGTTCAGGTTGTTGCATCAGGCAATGGTGGAGCCGGAGGTGGTGGCGCAGCAGGATCACTGGTCCTGTCAATTGATACTTACGCCTCATCGAATGTTACACTGGAGGCCCGTGGCGGTGCCGGCGGTTATACAAATGAAACCTTTGGTACAGGTGGTGGCGGCGGCGGCGGACTGGTATGGCTCAGATCACCGCTTATTGATCCCGAACTGGATATTGATATTTCAGGCGGTGCGGCAGGTAAGATCAATTACCCGGCAGGAACATCATCAGCCAGTGCTGGTCCCGGTACAGAGGGAATAATACGAAATGACCTGAACCTGCTCCTGAATGGCTTCCTGTATAACTCAATCATATCATCGGCGACAAAAACCAAGACCGACTCAATATGCTTTGGACAGATACCCGGCATGCTAACAGGTACTGAACCTGTAGGAGGGATAGAACCATATACCTTCAGGTGGGAAAGAAAAACAGATGAGGAAACCAGCTGGTCACTCGTGCCCGGCTCAGGCAGTACAAAAGACCTGATTATTACATCTGCAGAAACAGATACCGTGCAATTCAGAAGGGTGGTTACCGATAGCAATGCATCACCCCTGTCAGATACCAGTAAGCCTGTTACCATAATAGTGCAGGCACTGATAATCAATAATATTGTAGGATATGATACTATTATATGCTACGGGCAGGATCCACAGTTACTGGTGCCACAGAGTGGCCTGCCAGGAGGAGGTAACAGTATTTACAGCTACCTGTGGTTAGACAGTACTGAAGTACAGGGATGGCAGTCTGCACCCGGCAGCCTGACCAACCCTGACTATGATCCACCCGTACTAACGACCTCCACATATTATTCAAGGATAGTGACATCGGGAATGTGTGTTGATACAAGCAATATAGTAGAGGTTGAGGTTTTACCGCTAATAACAAATAATACAATAGCCTCGGATCAGCTTATCTGCCATGATGAGCTTTTCGATGACCTGAGCGGTTCAGACCCGGCAGATGGCGATGGCTCATATACCTACGAATGGATTAGCAGCACCGACCAGTTTAACTGGGTCCAGGCTGAAGGAGTAATTGATGCCAGGGACTATGATCCCGATGAAAACTCACCTGACTTCCCGGGTGATAAATATTACAGGAGAGTTGTAAGGTCAGGCTACCTGGGTTGTTGCGTCGATACCTCTTCACAGGTTCAGCTAAGCAGCCTCCCCGCTATAGGTAATAATACAGTATCAGCCGACCAGACTATCTGCCGCGATTCAGTCCCCGCACCCCTGCTGGGATCAGTTCCTGACGGGGGCGATGGCAATAACTACAGCTTTATCTGGGAAGACAGTACAAGGGCAGGTTCATGGATGCTTATACCGGGGGCTGACCAGTCAGACTATAACCCGCCGGCCCTGGCCGATACAACATGGTACCGCCGGATAATCATTTCATCGGCATGTGATGATACAAGTAATGTGGTGGTCATTAATGTGCACCCCTCAATAACGAATAACACTGTAAGTACAATCTCAGGTCTTGCTGACACTACAATATGTTCAGGCCAGGTGCCAAATACCCTGGAAGGGGAGGCACCGGGAGGAGGTGACGGGAGCTACTTCTTTGAATGGGAATACAGCACCGATCAGCTTAGCTGGAACCCGGCACCGGGAACCAACGACCAGGCAGAATACCAGCCGCCGGCACTGACCGAAGATACATGGTACAGGCGTATTGTGCTCTCAGGTGAATGTGCTGTGGCCAGCAATCCTGTTAGTATAGTGGTCCTTCCACTGATTGCTGATAATGCAATTTCTTCTGATCAGATGGTCTGCTATAATACCTTACCGGGTATTATCACAGGCAGCAGCCCGGCTGGAGGTGACGGCAACTATACATACCTGTGGGAGCAGAGCACTGATAATATAACATGGGTGGCAGCACCGGGAAACAACACCAGTATCGATTATCAGTCACCGGAAATAACGGAAGAGACTTTTTACAGGAGAACAGTTTTCTCCGGACTGTCAGATTGCTGCCAGGATGTGAGTAACGTGGTTACACTGGGGATTAATCCACTTCCTGAAGGTATAATAACTTATGCACTGGATACAACATGCGCAGGAACAGATATTGATATCTCACTGAGCCTTACAGGAGCTGCTCCATGGACGGTGGTACTTAATGATGGTACTGCTGACCTGCCAGCTTTCGAGGCTGATGCGGCCTCTTATGATTTCACCCATTCCCCGACCTATAGCAGTGATTATACTTTCTCTTCCATTACTGATAATAATTCATGCGTGGCCACAGACATGACGGGTTTCCGCAGCGTAGTGGTGTATGCAGTGCCCGATGCCAATGCAGGTCCCGATGATGAGGTATGCGGGCCGGAATATTCGCTGAATGCAGATCCGAGTGTGGGAGACGGGATATGGCTTGATTTCAGTGCTTCCCTGGATGATATCAGCGACCCCGTCAGCCCGACCGCCACAATAAGGGTAAATAGTTATGGTACACATACATACTGGTGGAAAGAAACAAACTGGGAATGTACGGATTCAGCTTCTGTAGACATTGTTTTCTGGGAAGAGCCTGATCCTGCATATGCAGGTGAAGACCAGGAACTTGTTGCCTACCAGTTTGAAAGTGAACTCGAAGCCGGAGCACCTAGCGTTGGAACAGGCACATGGTCAGTCGTGCAGAGTTCAGGCGACCCGCAGAACCCTTACTTCGTGGATCCAAATGATTATGTGACTGGGGTAAGGGACCTTTCATACGGGGACAATATCCTGATGTGGACAATCGAAAACGGGGAATGCATCACATCTGACCAGGTAGTGCTCAGTGTACCCATGGTATTCATACCAGGTGGGTATTCCCCCAATGGTGATACATTTAACCAGACTTTCATGATTGAAGGCATTGAGCATACGACAAATGAATTGATTGTAACGAATATCACCGGGGCTGTTGTATTTCGTAAAACAAATTACCAGAATGATTGGGAGGGTACGAACCTGGATGGAAATCCTCTGCCCGAGGGAACATATTATTATTTTCTGACAATAAAAACACCGGTCAGTGAACGTCTGAGTGGTTATATAGTGATAAAGAGGTAAAATGAAGAAGGTAATATATATACTGATTTTTCTTGCTGTGCCCCTGACCGGCCTTTTCGCTCAGAATTACCCGGTTTACAGCCAGTACCTTCTCGATGGTCTCGTTATTAATCCTGCCTATGCAGGCACAAGGGAAGCACTGGCCGTATCATTGTCTTTCAGAAAGAAATCAATGAACATCGAAGGTGAACCTGTAATGGGTACATTTTCCATGCACTCACCCCTGAAAAATGATCGTATAGCCCTTGGTATGATGGCTCATTACCAGACTTACGGTGTTACCACGAAGGCAAGTATATTCGGACACTATGCTTTTCATATAAAGACATCCAGGGGAAGATGGTCGCTCGGTATTAAAGCGGGTGCTGACATGGTCAATAATGATTACTACAATGTTCCGACTGTGGATCCAGACCCTGCATTCACCGATGCAGTATCTTCCTTTACCTTACCGAATGTAGGTGTTGGTGTTTACTACAGCTCGGAGGCATTCTTTGCCGGACTGGCAGTGCCCGAAATGTTCAGTTACAAGGAGAACAGCGCCAATAGCGGTTATGAAATTTATCATGACTACGCGAACTATTATTTTATGGCCACAGCCGGGGGCCTGTTCAGGTTTACTGAAGGGTTCATGTTCAAGCCCTCCACCCTGGTAAGGTATTCAGTTAATAACCCTCTTCTTGTAGATCTGAACGGGAACTTTATTATATCTGACTTCTTATGGATCGGGGCTTCATGGAGGCTGGGAGAAGAGGTTCTGGTTGGCATTGTAGAACTGCAGCTTAGTCAGCAACTGAAAATGGGTTATGCTTATGAATATAACCTCGGTAGTATTAGCACTTTTGTGGGTGGTACACATGAGCTGGCTCTGAGGTTCGAGTTTGGTAAA